>CAZFNT010000828.1:0-1500 GCA_964520315.1 uncultured Gemmatimonadota bacterium | reverse complement strand
CGAGGTCTGCTCGGGGTAAGGTCCAGGGGATGGGGGCGATATGCGATATCGTCCCCTCCCTATCCCCCATCAGCGCCTGAGATTCCATGGCTCCGCTCGAAACACGCGCCGAATCCGATGCCGCCGCCGAAGGGGTCGATCGCTCTCCCCTCGATGCGTCGATCTCTTTCGTCCCGGTTCGGATTGCTCTGCTGACCGTCTCCGACAGCCGCGGCGCCGCGGACGACCGCTCCGGCGATCTCCTCGCGGCCCGTGTCGAGGCAGCCGGGCACGAGCTGGTGGCGCGGGCGATCGTGCGCGACGATCCCGACGCGATCGAGGCTCGGCTTCGGGAGTGGGTCGCCGATCCGAAGGTGCAAGTGGTCATCACCACCGGCGGCACCGGCATCACCGGACGCGATCTGACCCCCGAAGCGATGGAGCGGGTCTGCGACAAGATCCTACCCGGCTTCGGCGAGCTCTTCCGCTGGCTGAGCTTCCCGTCGATCGGCACCTCGGCCATGCAGTCGCGGGCGATCGGGGGCGTCGCGGGCGAGACCTACCTCTTCGCGCTTCCCGGGTCCACCGGCGCGTGCAAGGACGGGTGGGACAAGATCTTGCGATGGCAGCTCGATATACGGCACCGCCCCTGCAATCTGGTGGAGCTGATGCCGCGGCTCGGCGAGCGTTGAGCCGATGAAGACAATCTCCCGCCGACTCGTGCTTCTACGCCACGCCAAGAGCTCCTGGAAGCGGCCGGATCAGCACGATCACGATCGGCCGCTTTCGGGTCGGGGTCGGCGAGACGCTCCCAAGGTGGCGGAACGGCTCATCGCACTCGGCTGGGAGCCGGAGCGGATCGTGAGCAGCGATGCCCGACGTGCCCGTGAGACGGCGAAGCTGCTGGTTTCCGGCCTCTCCGATCGGGTGGAGATCATGCTCGATCCCGCCCTCTATTCCGACGGCGCCGCCGCGATTCTCGATTCTCTGTCGAGTTTCGAGCCGGGCGTCGGGACCGCTCTGGTCGTGGGCCACAACCCCGACATGGAGTGGGCGGTGCGGGCACTTTCGCGCAGCTCGATCGGCTTCGGCACCGCGACCGCGGTGCTGCTGAGCATCGACGGCACGGCCGACTGGGCGGAGGCCACCGGTCTGGCGGGCGAATGGACCGTCGAAGGGGTGATCCGGGCTGATCAAGCCTGAGCCGCTAGGCGGCGCCCTCTTCCTCGATCGCATGCTTGGACATCAGAGGGATCTGGCTCATCGTGAAGAGAAGCGTGAGCGGCAGAAAGCCGAACACCTTGAAGGTGACCCAGGCGTCGGTCGAGACGTTGCGCCAGACCGCCTCGTTCACGCACGCCATGATGAGGAAGAAGAAGCCCCAGCGAATGCTGAGTAGCCGCCAGCCCTCGTCGCTCATCTTCATCACCGATCCCAAGATCGGCTGAAGCAGCGACCTCCCTCGCGCCACCCCCCCCAGCAAAACGACGCCGAAAAGGGCGTTCACGATCGTGGGCTTCA
>CAZFNT010000827.1:0-1502 GCA_964520315.1 uncultured Gemmatimonadota bacterium | reverse complement strand
CACGGCCTCAGCCGCGGCCATACTCTCGAAACTCGCCCCTCGGCGTCGGCAAAAACCACGTCGATCGGGAATGCCATGAAGAACGGGTGTATCGAGCTGCACGGGGTGATCCACAGCCCCTCCCCGGCGTCCAGCCGGGAGCGTCCGATCAGCCCGATCGCTCGGGAGAGTACGGTACTCGCCAGGCGAACCCGGTCCGCGATCTTCCGATCGCCGCAGATCACGACAGAGGGTGCGTGCCGTCTCAGAATCCACCCTCCAGTGATCGCATCACCTCGGGCACATAAGGCCCGACGAGGATCAAGAACACGCAGGGCACGAGGAAGAGCACGGTCGGCAGGCTGATGAGCACGGCCGCCCGCCCCGCTCTTTGCTCCGCCCGCTCGAAACGTTTCGCGCGAACCTGCTCCGACTGAATCCGCAAGGTCCGTCCCAGGGGGACCCCATAGCGATCCGCCTGAATGATCGCCGTTGCCAATGTCCGCACTTCGGCGATCTGCAAGCGTCCGGCGAGACTTCGTAGCGCGCCGCGCCGAGTCGATCCGAGCCGAATCTCCAGCAACACCACTCGCATCTCTTCGGTCAGCGCCGAAGGGCTGGCGCGTTCGATGATCCGCTCGACCGCGGATGTGAAGTCGAGCCCCGACTCCACCGAGAGAACGAGTAGATCCATGAACCCGGGAAGCAGCCGCGTGATCTCGACACAACGCCTTGCGGCTCGGCGGCGTAGCCAGAACCAAGGCAGCAGACCGGCGATCGCCGCCAGCAGAAGCGACTGAACCGGTGCCACGCCCGCCGATCGGCTCCCAATCGCCAGGATCGCCGCGACGCCGATCGAGAGCGCAACGAACTCCGAAAAACCGATCGAGCCCCTCTGGCCTCCTCGCCGAATCAGCCGCTCATGCGCCTTGCGCAACCCGGCGATCGATCCTCGCCGGAAGAACGCGATCTTCCATCGCCTAGGCGCCTCCCCCCCCATGACTCCGAGTGCTTCGGCCACCTGCCGGCGGCGTTCCGCCTCGACTTGGAGCACGTAGCGCAGGAAGAGAGCGCTCTGATGCACGATCATCGCGGCGGAGAGGCCGACGACCGCCAGCAGCAGCAAACGCATCTAGCCCTCCACCCGCGTCAGGCCGCGAATCGCGACAAAGGCCAGCAGATAGAAAACCGCAACGAGCGCCAACATCGCCGCTCCCAGAGGCGTTCCGTAGTGAGCCGCGGCCCGATTCGGGTCGCCCACGACGGTCCAGAACAGCAGCAAAGGGGGCACGATCGCGACCAACACCCCCTGCAACCTGCCCGCGCTGGTCATCGACTTGAGCTTCCGCTCGACCCGGCTCCGCTCCCGAATCTGTAGGGATATGTTCTGGAAGATTTCTCCGAGATCTCCACCGGTCTGGTGCGCCACCGAGATCGCAGTGACGACCAGATCCAGATCTTCGGACTCCATTCGCCGCGCAAGCGTCCCGATCGCCTGCTCGATCGGCGCCCCCAGCCGCGTC
>CAZFNT010000826.1:0-1515 GCA_964520315.1 uncultured Gemmatimonadota bacterium | reverse complement strand
CGACCTGTGTCTCGATCGTCGACAAAGCCGTCTGAATCGGAATGCCGGAGGCGAGCATCGCCTTGAGCACGCGCGTGAACATCAGAAGCCCGGCGTAATCGGGTCGCTGGAACCGTGCGGCGAGACGGTAATGAACAGCATTCGACTGCTGCCGTCGAATCGCGACCGGCCGCAATCCCATGTCGACCAGACGAAGCGCCACATCGTCGGCGGTCTCGGCGTCGAACGCGCCGGCCAGCTCGGTGTCTCGCTCATCGAGCGCCTCGTACTCCCAAGTCGCGACAGCGCTCATCGATCCTCCTCAGGCGAACGGTGCTCGATATGCAGCCGGAGGAACTCCGATAGCGGCACTCGCCCCGCGAGAACTTTGGCTAGAACCGCGTCTTCCAGACGACGCATCCCTTTGGGCAGAGCCATCGGCCTTCTGCAGAATCAGCCGCCGAATATCGTCGTCGATCATCAACACTTCGAACGCGCCTTCGCGCCCAGATGTTCCGGAGCCATCGCACTCCCCGCAGCCCTCTCCACGTCGAAGTCCCTCACCGGTCTCCAGGCCCAACTCGCGAGCGGCATCGGGACCGATCGGGTCGTCCGCGGCGCAGGCAACACAAATAGTGCGCACCAAGCGTTGCGCCACAACAGCGGCAAGCGTGGTCGCGATCAGGTAGGGCGCGACCCCCATTTGTGTCAGACGGCCGGAGGCCGACGCGGCGTCGTTGGAGTGAAGAGTCGAGAGCACGAGGTGACCCGTTAGCGCCGCGTGCGCCGCGATCACCGCAGTCTCTTCGTCACGAATCTCGCCCACCATGATCACATCGGGATCCTGCCTGAGGATCGCGCGCAGCCCGCTCGCGAAGGTCAGACCCGCCTTGCGGTTGAGCTGCCCCTGCCTGATCATCGGCAGCGGGTATTCGACCGGATCCTCGAGCGTTGTGATGTTCTTGTCCGGTGAGTTGATCCCCTGCAGAATCGAATAGAGTGTCGCCGTCTTCCCGCTCCCAGTCGGACCGGTGATCAACACGAGCCCGTGTGGCCGCGCGGTGACTTCACGGATCGCCTGCAGGTCGGGGGCATCGAGACCGAGACGTTCCAATCCACGCCGCGCGCCGATCCGATCTAGAAGGCGCAGAACCAGATTCTCGCCGTGAATCGTCGGAAAGGTGGAGACACGCACGCCCACACGCGAACGCCCTAGCTCGATTTCGAAGCGCCCGTCCTGAGGCGTGCTCGATTTCGAGATATCGATCCCCGCCATGATCTTGATGCGCGAAGTCAGCGACGCGCGGTAGCGCCGCGGGGGTGAGGGGATCTCATGCAGCATACCGTCGATTCTCAGACGAACACGCAGCTCATCCCGCTCGGGTTCCAGGTGGATGTCGCTTGCGGCCCTGCGAAGCGCCGTCGTCAAGATCACGTCGACCAACTTCACTACCGGCGCCTCGGCGGCCTCGTCGGGCATCGCCGAGTCGGAATCCCCCTCTCCGCCGCCATCGCCGAGCGCACCGCATAAACGCG
>CAZFNT010000825.1:0-1522 GCA_964520315.1 uncultured Gemmatimonadota bacterium | reverse complement strand
GTCACCGCCTCCGGATCGACCGGAACATTGCGCCGCGGACCCTCGCGACGGTCGGCGCCACGCTGGGTGAGGCCCTCCTCCATTTGATGCCCGTTGAAACCGATCCTGCTCATGAGGTGCTCGTCGGTGAAGAGCATGTCGGGCAGAGCATTCTGGCTGGGAACACGAGCCAGGCACCGCAGGAAATAGACCAAGACGTAAGGGGAGGAGGGCATCGACTGTCGCTTGATCCCTGCGCCCTTCGACTTCTAGTGCTCTCAGGGCGGGAGCTTCGCTCGGAGCGGAGCCCTTGGGCATGCCTGGCCGGGAACGACGGTTGCTCGCCCGCCAGTGCGCAGTCCCCCCCTGAGAACTCGCTGCTTTATCGGAACGTCCGTCGGCTAGTCTGGGGCGATGCTCCATCGATGTCGTCTCGCGATTCTCGCCACTGGCGTCTGGTGCGGTGCCGGTTGCGGCGGTCCGGGTGAGCGCGAAAGCGCCGCCCCGCCTCGCCCTCATATCGTTCTGATCAGCCTCGACACCGTTCGGAGCGACCGCATCGGTTGCTACGCCGAGGGAGCGGCCGCCACGCCGGCCATCGATCGGATTGCGCGCGAGGGGGTGCGCTACGAGCACGCCGTCAGCTCCTCGCCCTGGACTTTGCCCGCTCACGCCTCGCTCTTCAGCGGGAGGCCGGTGTCGGGCCACGGGGCTCGCTACGATCCCGATGCCGAGTTCGGGGTCTCATGGCACCGCGTTTCGGTGATGTCGGACGAGGTGCCGACGATGGCCGAGCTGTTGGCGGGGGCGGGCTACCACAGCGCCGGAGTGGCCTCGGTCGTGTGGCTGAAGCCGGAGTTCGGGCTGGCGCGTGGGTTCGCGGAGTACTCGGCCGATGTCGGCGATGCCCTGGGCGTTCCGGCCGACCAGGTGAGCGATCGCGCGATCGAGCTGATCGAGGGGCGGCCGAGCGATCGACCGCTCTTTCTCTTCGTTCACTACTTCGATGCCCACAGCCCCTATACGCCTCCCGCGCCGCACCGACCGGCCGGGGCGATCGACGAGGACGGTAGTGTTGCGGAGGTCGAGTTGCGGGTGAACGCGGGAGGGGGCGAGATTCGGCCGAGGGAACGGGCGAGGCTCGAGCGGATGTACGAGGGCGAGATCGAGTTTATCGACGCGCAGATCGCTCGCCTCTGGACGGCGTTGGAGAGCGCCGGCATCTACGACGATACTTGGATCATCGTGACCGCGGATCATGGCGAGAGCTTTGGTGATCACCACTTCTACGGGCACGGGCTGGTGACCTGGGACGATGTGCTGAGTGTTCCGCTGGTGATGAAGCTGCCGGGGGGCGAGCTCCGAGATCGCGCGCGCGCCGGGACTGTGGTGGAGACCACTGTGCAGCCTGCCGAGCTTCTGGTCACGCTGCTCGGGGCCCTGCGCCTGGAGCTCCCGCCGGGGGTGTCGGGGCGCAGCCTGCTGCCGCGCGGCCCCGATTGCCTGAGCCGGCGCGAGCAGCCGGTGGTAGCGGAGGCCTTTC
>CAZFNT010000824.1:0-1525 GCA_964520315.1 uncultured Gemmatimonadota bacterium | reverse complement strand
AGATGGCCCGAAGATGGGATGCGAGGTGGCACGTTTGTTTCTTTCCGGACCCTAATGGGTTCGAGCGACCGAAGCTTCGCGCCGCGGTCGGCGGGCCGGAATCAGATCAACAGATCGTTGAGCAGAGCGGTCGCCACCGCGCCGGAATCGCTTCTCAGAGCCCGGCGGGCCGCTGGGCGCCCGGAACGCAGCATCTCTTCGAAGCGTTCAGGCCGAAGAGCTTTGCGAATCCCTTCGGCAATCTCGATTTCATCTGCGCGAGGCACCATCTCGAGGCTTCCGCCTGGCAGGTTGTCGGCAAAGCCCGGCAGATCGGTGCTGACCACCGGCACGCCCGACGCGAGGGCCTCGTAGATGACCCGCGGAAAGCCCTCGGAGACACTCGCCAGCACGAGCAGATCGGCTCGAGCGTAGAAACGGAGCTTCTGAATCGGATCGCCTACATACCCTTCGAATCGACAGGCTTCGTCTCCTCCCAGTCGCTCTTCGGCGAGCGCCTTCAGCCGATCCATCTCGGGCCCTGCGCCCACGACGATGAGCCGTGCCTTCGGATGGGTCGCACGTAGACGGGCGACCGCCCCGATGATCAGGTCCACATTCTTTCCGGGCATCAAGGCGCCCAGATAGAGAAGAGTGGGAGCGCTCGATTCCCGAACCGGCCTTTCGCCGGAGTCAGCCAGCACCGCATCGAGCTGAGCCAGATCGAAATCGACGACGGGCGGCGTCTCAATGGTTGGACCGGCCAGATGGGAGTAGGCGGCGTGCAGAGCGGGTCCCGTCACCAGGCGCGCTCCCGCCGCGGCCATCGTCCACCTCTCCAACACGCCGGCGACCGAGCTGTACATAGGCAGAAGACGAGCGCGCCAACCGCTCAGTCGAGCGCGAACGCGTGAGGTATCGCGCCACCGGGTTCCCAGATAGACGGCGAAAGGGACTCCGGTCGCACGGCAGATCAGAGCCGCCGCGACGGCGCGGAAGGAGGGCATGAAGACAAAGGCGGCGTCGGCGCTCTTCAAGACACGTCGAAGGGTCCGCATCTGGCGAGCGAGGCGTCTGAGAGCGGAACCGATACGAATCGAAGCCCCAAAATCCTCGTTCAGCTCGACGACATCGACGCGATCAGCGAAGCGGTGGGCGACGCCTCGGAGGCGCTCGAAAGCTTCGGCCTGCGCCGGCCGCACGATGGGCGCCAGGAACGACACTTTGCGGAATCTCGCCGACATGCGATCTACCAGGCGACCGTCCGCGCCCTGTACGCGCCTGACTCCCTCACGATCCTCGACCACAGCGGCCCTGGACAAGACGACCAGGTGTCCCGAAAGCTCCCGGACTACCGAATCGCCACCTCCGCTCTTTGACGTTGTCCTCATCCTGGCTCCGTATCGGGCTCCCGCGGTCGGCGCCTCGTCGGCTCTCACGAGACTAAAGGTCGGCGAAGAAATAGCTCCCCGGGTTTGCGCCCAGATTTGAGTCGGATTCGGCCGATCCGATTGAGTGCAACCGGAGGCGCAGTCGCAGCCTGCGT
>CAZFNT010000823.1:0-1529 GCA_964520315.1 uncultured Gemmatimonadota bacterium | reverse complement strand
AAGGGAACGCCGCCCAGCATGAGTGCAGGGCAACACTCTAACTTCGCTCAGGCCGTGCTTGACGCTGAATGCGAGATAGTCGCAAGCACTCCCGAGGGGCAGCGCAATCCTCAATTGAGCGCCTCGGCGTTCGCTGTTGGACACCGTATTCACCTCGGGCTTGACGAACACGTCGCCGCGAGCCAACTGCTCGCCGCAGCACTCCAATGCGGACTACCCGAGAGCGAGGCGTTGGATTGTATCGCGCGCGGGTTGCGCGACGGAATGCAGGAGCCTAAGGATCCAGCCAATTCGACGGAGGGGACTCGACGTGTTTCGCAGAGTGGGGCGAACACTACATCCTCGAACCCTAACGGAAACAAGCCTGCGTCCTTCATCGTAGACAGCCCTGAACCTCTCCGCCTGGCCGAGCTGTTTATCGAGAAATTCACAAGTGTGGACGACCTTCCCGGTCTCGTTCGCAATCGCGACGAATTCTTCCGATACACGCGCGGTCAAGGCTACCAGGCCGTATCGGACGAGAGCCTCAAATCGATGATCTATCGGTTTCTGGATCGCGTCATCACTCCAAAACGTGACTCCGGCGGAGTAGGTGAGATGGACTCCGAGAGCAAACCGAAGTTCAAGAAGATCATCGCCAAGAAATCGCTTGCCGATGAGGTTGTCAAGGCGATCATTGCCTGCACCGACGTGCTCGTGCTGGACGACCCGCCAGTGTGGTTGCGCGAGTCCGCAAAAAAAGGCGATCCATCCAAGGTTATCGCGCTCCGAAACGGTTTGCTCGATGTCGCGACTAGAACGCTACATCCGCCGACACCGGCGTTCTTTTCGACGAGCGCGTTGCCCTTCGCGTATGAGCCGTACGCGGGAGAGCCGAGAACGTGGCTCGAATTCCTCTCTCAACTTTTTCTCGACGACCACGAGAGTATTCGAACGCTTCAGCAGTGGTTCGGATACTGCCTCACATCCGAGACGCACCTACAGAAGATCTTGCTTCTGATCGGGCCGCCGCGCTCTGGCAAGGGGACCGTCGCCACCGTGCTGTCGGCGCTGTTGGGCTCGGGTAATGTCGCCGGGCCGACGTTGGGTTCCCTCTCGACAAACTTCGCCCTAGCCCCCCTATTGAATAAGACGCTGGCCATCGTAAGCGACGCCAGGCTCAGTGGACGGTCGGACCAAAGCGCCATCATCGAAAATTTGTTGCGAATTTCCGGCGAGGACCTTGTAACCGTCGACCGCAAATATACGACCGCCATCGAGACGCGGCTGAAAACCAGGTTTCTCATGTTGACGAACGAGTTGCCACGTCTCACAGACAACAGCGGGGCGCTCTTTCGCAGGTTCGTCGTGCTCCGACTCACTGAGTCATTTCTCGGGCGGGAAGATCATCGGCTCAAAGATCGGCTCTTCGCCGAATTGCCCGCCGTCTTCAATTGGGCAGTCGAGGGATGGCAAGATCTTAAGCGCAAAGGGCGACTCATCCAGCCAGAGAGCGCGACCGAGTTGATCGGGACTTTCGAGGCGCTCTC
>CAZFNT010000822.1:0-1532 GCA_964520315.1 uncultured Gemmatimonadota bacterium | reverse complement strand
GAGGGCATCTGGAATGGGGAAAAGTATCGTGAATTTCGGAAGATGGCGATGACCTCGATCGACGATCCCTACTTCGAAGACTGTGGGTGCCTGACCACTTGCCCGCACTATCACTCCAATGCCGCATTTCACGGCCGTTTGCCGGTGCGAATGTGGAATCGGCTGCGACAGCGTTGATCGAATGGTCTCGCTGGGTTTCAACAAGAACAGCGAACCCCTTTTGGCGCCGGTTCTGCGTACTCAGGTGGCCGAACCGGCTCGCACACACCCCGAGCCCCCTCGCCGAAGCGTGCCACCTTCCTCGACCCCGAACACCCGCCAATGATAGCAGCGCCCCACCGTTTCGGGTGTTGCCAATGCCGATAGATCGAGCTCGGTGGCGCTGATATAGCGTCCCGCGATCGCCGCGAAGGCCGGATCGAGCCCGATCTCGATCAGGTATCGATCCACGCCTGGGATCGCGAGCCACCTCAGCACCGGATCATCGAGCGGAATCGGCGTCGCCTGCGGTTCGGGAGCCAGGCGACGTTTCAATGCGCCGTAGATACGATCCAGGGGAGATCGGAGCTTCATGGCGGCAGCCAGGGCAACCAGCGACGCTCTTCCGTACACCTTTTTGTAGAAGACGACCATGCTCTCTTCGAAGAAGCGGTCCTTCTTCGGATTGTTCGATCCGGATTTGTCATGGTAGTGCACGATGAACGCACCGTGCAGCACCACTAATCGGAGGCCGATTTTCCGGATCTTGTGGGACCAATCGGCGCCTTCGAAGTAAAGGTGTGGAGCTTGGCCTGCGCCGGCGGCTCTCGGGCGTGAAGGGGCTCATCAGGGTCCAATTCGAGCGCAAGCGCCCGGCCGCGCCACGCGGCGCCAGACTCGGTCGGGTCTTGGGGATCGGCTGCTACTCGCAAGGTTGCGAGAGGAACGGGATGCCCGCGTTCTCCACATCCTCGATATGACCGTACCAGTCGCCCGAGAGCACCGAGTTCTCGCACCCTGGCAATGGCTCGCAGCCGGGACAATCGATCATGAAGAAGCGCTCCGGTGGAATGTCGAGCGCTTCGCAAAACGCGTCCCGGTCGGTTTCCGAGTTGCCGTAGGCGGCCAGAAACCGCACCCCGATCCGCTGCTGGAGATCGGTGATGCGGCGCGCCTTGTAGGCCACCCGCTCGGCGTCGGAAAATGGGGGGAACACGCCGCCCGAGGCTCCGTAGAGGATGATCGGCCCGAGCGGAAACCCCTTCTCACGCAGCCAATCGATGGAGATATCCTTCAGGAACGTGGGGCGCGCGGTGATGTAGACCACGGCAACGTTCTTGGAACTCCACAGGTTGAACAGTTCCGCCGCGCCCGGCTTCTCTTCCGGAACGTAGTCGAACGGTCCAAGCTCGTAGATCAGGTCCAAGTACTGTTCGAGATCATCGAGGGTGCAGGTGCCGTCGATGTCGGTCACCACCGCTTTCATCCCGCGATTCCACACCCAGGTAAAGGCGTTGGCCTCGGTCCCGTCCCCCGGAACCCAGGCCTTGACG
>CAZFNT010000821.1:0-1537 GCA_964520315.1 uncultured Gemmatimonadota bacterium | reverse complement strand
CCAACTGACCATCGTGCTGTACGCGAAGAGAACCACCGCCACCGTGAGCAGCTTGGGGAACCAGGGGAAGACCGAGGCAAATGCCCAACTCGTCATCGAGACTCCCGTCCCCGCGTCGGGGCTCTCGTGCGCCCCCGTGACGATCACCACCATCGCCGTCATCAGACAGATCAGAATCGTGTCGATGAAAGGACCGATCGACGCAACCACGCCTTCTCGAATCGGCCACTCGGTGCGAGCGGCCGAATGGGCGATCGCCGCCGATCCGACGCCCGCCTCGTTCGAAAAAACAGCGCGACGGATCCCGGTCACCATGATGCCCAGAAAGCCCCCGAGGCCGGCGTCGAAGCTGAACGCTTCAGAGAATATCGTCGCCACGACCGCAGGCGCCTGGCCGATGTTCGCGAGGACAATGTAGAGACCAGCTAGCACGTAGCCCGCGCACATGAAAGGCACGACTTTCGAGGTGACCTCGCCGATCCGGCGAATGCCCCCGATGATCACCATGCCAACGAGGAACGCCAGGGCGATGCCGACGATGTGGGGTCCCAGTCCGCTGCCGAGAAAGGGGATCTCGCCGGCGATCTGCTGGCCCGCCTGATTCGCCTGGAACATGTTGCCGCCGCCGAGCGACCCGCCGATGCAGAAAACCGCGAAGATGAGCGCCGTGATCCGCCCCAGCCTCGGCCACCCCCGCTCTCGCAGACCGATCGAGATGTAGTACATCGGTCCGCCGTGCACCGTTCCGTCGGGATCGAAACGCCGGTAGAACTGAGCCAAGCTGCACTCCACGAACTTCGAGGTCATGCCGAGCGAAGCGGCCAGGAGCATCCAGAAGACCGCACCGGGCCCTCCCGTGCCGACCGCGATCGCAACGCCCGCGATATTGCCCAGCCCCACCGTTGCACTCAGCGCCGATGTCAGCGCCTGGAAATGACTGATCTCCCCCTTGTCGTTCGGATTGTCGTAGTCCCCCCGAATCACGCGGAGCGAGTGGCCGAAGGCCCTGACGTTGATGAAGCGGTTGTAGAGCGTGAAGCCCAACGCACCGATGAGCAGCACCAGCACAACGAGGGGCACGCCCTGCTCCGCGGCCACGCCCTCGGCCGAATCGATCGGAACGAGATCGGAAGGCAAGCCCAACACCCGAAACCGCTCCCCATCCCGCGTCTGGATCACCTCGGCGGGCGACCAGAAAAGCACAGCATCGAGCGCACGGACCCCGACAGCGAAGACCCCGTCAATCCGCTCGGTGATTGTGACCCGCGCGGCCTCCTCCGGTGCGGACTCCTGCCCGATGGCGGACCTGGGAATGGCGACTAGAGCCGCAATGAGACAGAAGCTGAGTAGATGTCGGAGCATGCTGCGCACCAGGAAGATTGGGGAAAGGGCAATGCCGGACCGCGGCGGCACGAAACTAGCCATCGCTCTCTAAGGCGTCAAGGTGGTGTGAGCACCTCTGAGGTTTCGATGTAGCCGCACGCTCCCGAGAGCCCGCACGCGAGAAAGCGGGCGGGTCGAGGCCGGGGCGGCCTCT
>CAZFNT010000820.1:0-1537 GCA_964520315.1 uncultured Gemmatimonadota bacterium | reverse complement strand
GCGCGATCGACCGACACCTGGAATCGCGAGTGGTCCGCGGAAGCGACGCAATGGTGATGGTGACCGAGCCGATGCGGGCCGACTTCGCCAGGCGCTACCCCGAACAGGCCCCGAAGATGCGCACGATTACCAACGGCTTCGATCCGGCCGACTATCCGGCCGCCACGGAGGAAGACGCGACCGCGCGCGACGAGCCTCTACGTCTGCTCCACACCGGCACTCTGACGCTCCGGCGCAACATCGCACCGCTCGTATCGGTGCTGGAGCGGCTTCGATCTCGCTTTCCGGATCTCGCGTCGGCCGTCAGGATCGACTCGATCGGGGGACGAGACGCGATCAACGATCGACTTCTGCGCATGCGATCGCTCGAAGATCTTGTCACATTCCACCGCACGGAACCGCATCGAGAGATCGTGCGCCGACAACGCCGGGCGCCAGCGCTGCTGCTCCTCGATGCGGGCGGTGAAGGCAATGAGCTCACCCTGCCAGGCAAGCTCTTCGAGTACTTGGGCGCCCGCAGGCCGATCTTCGCATTGGCATCGACGGAGGGCACGGGACGGATCCTGCGCGAGACCGGAGCCGGCATCTGTTTCGCCCCCGAGGACACTGACGGCGCCGCCGCGACACTCGAACGCTGGATTCTCGCCCACCGCGCCGGTTCTCTTCGCTGGCAAGCGCGAGACGAGGCGATCGAGCGCTATGCGCGTCCCCAAATCGCGGCCGAGTTCGCGGCGGTGATGGACGAAGTCGTCGATCCTAGTCGCGAATCAGCCTGAGAAACTCCTGCCGAGTCGGCCCTTCGCGAAAGACCCCGAGCATGGCGCTGGTCGTCACAGAAGAGTGTTGCTTGGCAACCCCGCGCATCCGCATGCACAGATGTTGCGCCTCGATCACCACTCCCACACCTTCGGGGTCGATCAGCCTCTCGATCGTCACCGCCACCTCTTGGGTGAGCCGTTCCTGAACCTGCAATCGGCGGGCGAACATCTCCACCAATCGCGCAATCTTCGATAGCCCCACGATCTTCTCTCTCGGAATGTAGGCCACATGCGCCTTGCCGAAGAAGGGGAGCATGTGGTGCTCGCATAGGCTGAAGATCTCGATGTCGCGAACGAGCACCATCTCGTCGTAGTCCACATGGAAGACGGCGGAGTCCAGGATCTCTTCGGGATCGGCTCCGTAGCCCGAAGTAAGAAAGCGCAGCGACTCGGCCACTCGCTCAGGCGTGAGACGCAGCCCCTCCCGATCGGGATCTTCACCCAGCTCTTTCAGCAGTTTTCGAATCAGATCGTTCATGAGAATCAGGATGTTCGGATGTGTGCGCGAGCCCAGCGGGAAGGAGCGTAGCCTACACTCTCCCGCATGTCCCGCACACAGCACGCACTGCGACTCGGTCCCGGAGCGTCGGAGCTGAGCGTCGAGGCATTCCTCGCGAACCTCCCGCGGGCCGCCGGCGTGTACTTGATGTTCGATGCCTCGGAGCGGGTCATCTATATCGGCAAGGCTCGAGATCTGAGCAAGCGGGTGCGCTCTTACT
>CAZFNT010000819.1:0-1550 GCA_964520315.1 uncultured Gemmatimonadota bacterium | reverse complement strand
GATTGCCCAGATCGGACGACGCATATTCGCCGGGTGGTCGTGCCGGACTCAGGCCCGATCGGGCCACCAACGCTTATGTGCAACGATGCCGCGAAGCATTCAAAGGTGTTCCAGTCATCGCAGGGGGTGTCGAGGCATCGCTGCGTCGCTTCGCTCACTACGATTACTGGAGCGACAAAGTCATCTCGTCGATCCTGGTGACATCGAAAGCTGATCTGGTTGTTCACGGCATGGGTGAGGAGCCGATCGTCGAAATCGCACACGCTCTGGACGATGGGCAATCGCTAAGTGCGTTGAGAGACATGCGGTCTGTGGCGTATCTCACCGGCGCGCGCGAATCTCCGCCGAAGGAGGCTGTCGTTCTTCCCTCGTGCGCGGAGGTGAAGGAGAGTGTTGACGCCTTCTCGCGCGCCACCCGCCTGATCCACAAGGAGACGAATCCCTACAACGCGAAAACAGTGGCGCAAGGGCATGGAGAGCGTTGGGTCGTGGCGCGACCGCCGGCCGAACCGCTCCCCACGGAGAAGATCGACAGGATCCACGGGCTGCCCTTCGCACGCGCTCCCCATCCGAGCTACGGCGAGGGGATCCCGGCGCTCGAAACCGTGCGCTTCAGTGTTTCCATAATGCGCGGCTGCTTTGGGGGATGCACATTTTGCTCGATCACCCTGCACCAGGGGCGAATCGTGCAGTCTCGGTCACGCCGGTCGATTCTCGACGAAATCGATCGATTCCGTGACGACGATCGATTCACAGGTGTCATCTCCGATCTCGGAGGACCCACCGCTAATATGTACTGCATGCGCTGCAAAGAACCAGAAGTCGAGCGGATATGTCGCCGCCTCTCTTGTGTTCACCCCACAGTCTGCAAACTCTTGAACACGAGCCACGATCCTCTGCGCAAGGTGATGAGGGATGTGAGAGGGCGGCGACATGTTCGCAAAGCGTTGGTTGCGAGCGGCGTTCGGATGGACCTCGCACTTCTCGATCGCCGCTACATCGACGATCTCGCCGCACACCACACCGGAGGACGGATCAAGGTCGCCCCGGAGCATGTATCGCGGCGCACTCTCGATGTGATGAAGAAGCCGCCGATCGAAGAGTTCGAGGAGTTTTCGAAGGCCTTTCTGGCATCGAGCCGCCGGGCGGGCAAACGCCAGCAGATCGTCCCGTACTTCATCTCTTCGCACCCCGGCTCCGACCTCGACGCGATGATCGAGCTCGCCTCGTACCTGAAGCGGAGCGGTCACCGCCCCCTCAAGGTGCAAGATTTTCTTCCCGCGCCGATGGACATCGCCACTTCGATCTATCACACGGGCATCGACCCATTCGCATCGAGGAAGGTGCCGGTAGCCAAGCGCACCCGCGAGCGACAGCTACAGCGCGCGCTGATGCAGTACTTCATGCCCGAGAACTACTTCCTCGTGCGCAAGGCGTTGCTGCAGGCCGGGCGAAGTGAGCTGATCGGTGACCACGATGGCGCGCTGATACCGTCGCGGCCGCCCCATTCCGCGATCTCCGCGCGACGAGAAAGAGGCTCGGACGTCCGT
>CAZFNT010000818.1:0-1550 GCA_964520315.1 uncultured Gemmatimonadota bacterium | reverse complement strand
GATGACCCTCCCAAACGGAGGGGATGGAAGGCCCCCGGCGCCTTCCGCGCCCCCAATCCGGCGACCGGTTCCCTGGCGCCGCGCACTCCGTGCGAGCCAACTCGGCAAGAAGGTCCTCCGCTTCGGTAGTCGGGGGCAGTGAAACGCAACACGACTTCTGATCAACCCCAGGTGTTGCTTCCCAATGACTGGCACGGAGATAAATAATGCTAAGCCCTCAGACCCCTGCACTAATCCTCAGCCTCGCAACCGCGGCCCTGCTTGCCGGTTCCAATGCTCCGGCCAGCGCCGCACTCCTCCACATTCCAGACGGTTTCTCATCGATTCAGAGCGCCCTGGACGCCGCCCATTCCGGCGACATTCTGGTAGTCGATGGGTCGGCTTCTCCCTTCGCAGAGGCGATCTCGATCGACACGGATCGTCTCTCCTTCATCACCCTCACTGCCAGACCGGGCGGACCGCCGCCCGTGATAGTCGGTGACGGCACGCGCGATCCGATCGTGACGATCGACGCCACCGCCGGCTCGCCTGCGACGGTACGGATCAGCGATATCTCGATCGACGGGCTCGACGAGCGGCGCTACGGGATCCGCGGATACACGGCGGATGGCACCGATGACGAGGTCATCCTTGATCTCCAGTTGCGCTCGATTGCCGTCCAGCGCTGCCGGATCGGTGTTCATATCGGAACTCGAACCGGTACCTTCCGTTGCGACGACAAATGGGGCGCGGTCAGCGAGCCGTTGCTCTGGCAGGCCAGGTCACGCGTCACCATGCAGGGGTGCTCCATTGTGAACTGCCTCGCCGATGGCGCCAATCTGTATCGATGCACCGGAGGGATCTACGACACGATGATTGGGTTCAACGGCGACGAAGGCGTTCACACGACCGCCTCGCAGGATTTCGTGGTCCAACACTCGGTCATCGTAAAAAACGCCAACGTGGGTTTCCACTTCCAGCTCGGCGACAACGTTCTCTTCCAGAACAACATCGTCTTGGGCACAACCGATCCGGGCTATGGCCTGAGCCTCGAAGGAATGCAGGGCAGCGAACCGTTGCGAGTCCACAACAACGTTTTCTGTTGGCAGGACGCCTCTGGGCTCAAAGTCAACCCCGTGGTCTCCCGACTCGCCAATGGGAGCTGCGAAGGGGTTCCGGTCGTCGTGGATGCACGCAACAACATCTTCGCCAACAACGGAGTGGGCACCACTGATGACACGAGTCGCGAGGATCTCGACTATCGGGATCTGGAAGTTCCCGGCACGAGGCTCTTCGCTCGCCACAATTCCTTCGACGAAAGTGCGGACGATGCTTCGAACGTGGCGTTGGACAACACAAACCACTTCGGCGTCGATCCGGCATTCACTGGCGCGGTCCAGGCCGATGAACTTCCGGTGATGGCCCCGCAAGCGTTCCATGCCTACGATGCGGCATGGGCGATGCTGAGCGGATTCGCGCTCGAAGATCACTCAGAAGCGATCGACGCAGGAGAGCCGAACTCGAACTTCGAGGACGCGGGCGGGCTCGCGAAGGGGTCGGTGTTGAACGAT
>CAZFNT010000817.1:0-1553 GCA_964520315.1 uncultured Gemmatimonadota bacterium | reverse complement strand
GTCCGCCACGCGCGATCGACGATTCGAGCCGGTGAGGGCATGGGAGCTGCCGGAGCTTCGCTATGAAGTGAGCATGCTGGGGGATGCTGAGCGAGTGGTGGATTCCGGGGTGATCGACCCCAAGAAGCACGGAGTAGTGGTCAAACTCGGAGATCGTCGAGGCGTGCTTCTGCCGGCCCTTCCGCATGTGGATACGGCTGCGAAGGCGATAGGGCTCGCCCTGCGCAAAGCCGGAATCGACCCCGCGGAGGCGTACGAACTCGCGCGATTCCGATGCCGAAAAGTCGTGCAGCCTTGAAGATCGGACGATGGTGGCATCGGGAAGCCGACCGATTCGTGTGCGATCTCTGCCCGCGGGGTTGTCGCCTCCGTCCGGGGCAGAGAGGGTTCTGCTTCGTTCGAGAGGCGAACGATGATGGAATCGTACTTTCCACCTACGGGTACTCTTCGGGACTTTGCGTCGATCCGATCGAGAAAAAGCCCCTCTTCCATTTCTACCCTGGCAGCAGCGTTCTCTCTTTTGGCACAGCGGGCTGCAACCTGGCGTGTCGATTCTGCCAAAACTGGCACATCTCCAAGGCCAGGCGGGCCGATCGGCTGGTCGGGAAAGCAGACCCTGAGGCGATTGCGTCCGCGGCCTTGCGCCAACGCTGTCGTTCCGTTGCTTTCACCTACAACGATCCGGTGATCTTCGCCGAGTACGCGATCGACACCGCCTTGGAATGTCGCCGCAAAGGTGTTCGAAGCGTCGCAGTGACGGCTGGGTACATCGAACCAGCCGCAAGGTCGGACCTCTTCTCCTTGATCGATGCCGCGAATGTCGATCTGAAAGCGTTCACTGAGCGCTTCTACAGACGGCTATGTCGAGGACATCTCGATCCGGTATTGGAGACACTTCTCTATCTGGTACACGAGACATCCGTGTGGGTGGAGATAACGACATTGCTGATTCCCGGCGAAAACGATTCGGAGGACGAGCTGCGAACGCTCTCGAGATGGATCCGTGACGAGCTCTCGCCTGATATCCCGCTCCATTTCAGCGCCTACCGCCCCGCTTTCGAGCTGCGGAATCCGGCAACTCCCGAAGCGACGGTGAAGGGGGCCAGGCGGATCGCCCTGGCGGAGGGGCTGCGCTTCGTTTATACCGGCAACATTCAGGATCGGGATGGGCAGCGGACCCTGTGCGCCGCGTGCGGCGAAACCTTGGTCGAGAGAGCGGGGCACAGAGTCGAGAAGTTGGCAATCGCGAGCGGGAAGTGCAAGCGGTGTGGAACTGTTGCGCCTGGACGTTTCGCGGGCCCGGCGTAGGCGCGACCTACTTCCACAGATATGTCGTTATCCCTCCATAGGCTCCCATATCGGACCTTAGGGTCGGCGAATGTGACGGTGGAGCCGCCCCCGCCGGCATCGATCACGCTCAGCCCGGCCCCGGCGCCTGATACGCGTATCGCCTTTCCGTTGAATCGGATCAGCTCGACATAAGGGCCTGGAAATGAATAAGCGTGTCAGATCGCGCCCAGATTTGGGTCAGATTCGGCCGATCCGATTGAGTG
>CAZFNT010000816.1:0-1555 GCA_964520315.1 uncultured Gemmatimonadota bacterium | reverse complement strand
CTCTCGGCCGAGGCGGGCGATGAGCTGGCGCACGATCTCGGGATCGAAGAGGTAGAGGTCCTTGGCCGGGATCTCGAGCTGGAAAACGATAAGCTGCCCTTGGTGACGGCGGCGGCCCTCGCCTCTTGGGGAGTCACATCAGAAGGAGAGCTGCCAAACCTGCTGCCGATCGATCAGCGTAGCGGCGACACCGGCACCGGCACACTGGCGATCGGGGTCCAGTTCGGTCTGGCCGCGCTGCTGGCGATCGGCCTGATCTCCGGCGATCTAGTGGGGGAACGACGGCAGCTGGCCGCGCTCAGGGCACAGCTCACCGAGCTCCAGCCCGAGGTCCAGCTTATCAAGGGACTGGAAAGAGATCTCGTCGAGCAAGGGAAGCTCTCGCGCAGCTTCGCGAGCGCGGGCGAGCAGACGATCAACCCGCTCGAGGTCGTGCGCGAGATAACGAGGCTGCTCGATCACGGGGCATGGATCAGCGTTCTTACGCTCGACGGCCCCAAGCTGACGATCACCGGGCGGGCCGAGAAGAACGACGACGTTCAGCAGCTCAAGATCCTGCTCGGGGGCAACGACATGTTCAACGAGGTGTCGGAGTGCTCCCAGACGCGCGTGAGCGACGGAGTCTGGAAGTTCAAGATCTGCGCCAATGTCGTCGCGGATGCACTGGAGGCCGGGCGATGACGCCCAGAGAGAAGCGACTCGTCGCCGTCGCCGCCGTGATCGCACTCGGGTGGGGAGGCACGACCTTCGGAGTGCGCCCCCTTATCGGAGCGAGAGAGCGAACCCGTACCGATATCGAGACCGCCCGCTTCGAATTGGCTCAGGCCCGCAGGACCTTGACGCGCTCCGAGCGGGTGGAGCGAGAGCTCGCCCTCGCAACGGCCGAGGGCCGGAGGATGCGCTCGCGACTGCTGCCGGGTGAAGGAGTGAGTATCGCCGGCGCCGAGCTGGGCAAGCTGGTGAACTCCGCCGCCAAGCAGGCGAATGTGGAGCTCAAGAGCAACAAAGCCAAAGACCCGGTGATCGTCGGCAACCTCACCAACATTCCCACCGAGATCCATCTGGAGCTCACGGTCGAATCGCTCGTCGATCTTCTCTATCGTCTCGAAACCCATCAGCGATCACTCCAGGTTTCGGCGATCTCGATCCGCCAGAGAAACCGCCGAACTCCCGATGAGAAGCTCGACGTTCGCATGACGGTTCACGGTTTCACGGCCTCTCCTGATCCGGAACAAGGATCATGACGCTCAGACGATCGATCCCACTGAATCTGGCCGTGCTGGCCCTCAACGGGTGGCTCGTTTGGGCCAATGTCGAAACATGGTCCTTCTCTCCAGACGAGGCGGCGGCTCCGTAACTGAAACCCCAGCCAGGGGGATCTCATTGCTTTCGCTCGGCGCGATCGGCAATGCGCATTTCTGGTGTCTCTATTTCTTGTGGAAGTAGAGGTCGGGCGGCCTGGTTGCTCGTCGGGACTACAAGGAGCCTTGTTGCCCGGGGCCTCGACATTTCAACATTTCGAACGCTTTCGAAGGGTGTGTTTCTTTTGCCTTCG
>CAZFNT010000815.1:783-1558 GCA_964520315.1 uncultured Gemmatimonadota bacterium | reverse complement strand
GAGGGGCCGCAGGCCGCGGCCTCGACCGCTTGATCCGCACCCTGCCCCTGCTCGACTCCGAAGCGGTCGTCGTGCTGATCGGCTGGGGGTGGATCCGCGCCGAGCTCGAAGAGCTGGCCGAAGGGATCGGAGTGAACGATCGGGTGCACTTCGTCGACACGGTTCCGGCGGACCAGCTCGCTGAGTACACGGCCGGGGCCGATGTCGGGGTCATGACCACCGATCCGATCAACCTCTCTCGCCGATACTGCACTTCGAACAAGCTCTTCGAGTACCTCATGGCGGGCCTGCCGGTGGTGGTATCCGATCTGCCGGAGAACCGAAAGGTGCTCGATGCCTATCCCGCTGGAGAGCTGATCGGCGACCTCGAACCCGGCACGATCGCCGCCGCGATCAACAAGGTGCTGGCGTCGCCCCGACTCGATGAGATGAAGGCGCAGGGCCGCAGGGCGGTCGAGGAGCGCTACAACTGGGAGCGAGAGCGAGCGAAGCTCCTCGCCGTCTACGAAGCTGTGGAGAGATCGCGGTGAGCGACGAAGCGCGAGGCTACGATCGGGGCAAACCGCCTCTCAGGCTGGTGAACTGCCCGCTCTGCGATGGCCGCGACGGGCGGGTGCTCGGGCGAGAGGGTGAGGGTTTCCGGGTGCTCCGCTGCGACGCCTGCGGGCTGATCTACGTGAGCCCCCGCGTGGTCGATCCGGAGCGCTCGTTCTGGGGGAGGCGAGAGGGCTATCTGGCCGCCGCCGAAGAGGTGTTGATCGGTCGCGAGCCGAGC
>CAZFNT010000815.1:0-773 GCA_964520315.1 uncultured Gemmatimonadota bacterium | reverse complement strand
GGTCATTATGAAAACGCTCATCTTAAATGCAAAAGAGGTTCTCGATCTTCTCGAGCGACGAATACGACGGGGGCGGCTGCTCGAGGTCGGGAGTCACCTCGGCTTCGCTTTGCGGCTCGCGCAAGAGCGGGGATGGCAGGTGGTCGGCGTCGAGCCCTCGCTCCCCCTTGCCGAACTGAGCCGTGAGTACTTCGGGGTAAAGGTCCTCACCGGTCTGATCGAAGATGTCGATCTGCCTGCCTCATCGTTCGATGCGGTGCTGCTCATCGACGTTCTGGAGCACGTCAAGAACCCGCGTCACTTCCTCGGGCGGGTGGCGCGTCTCCTTCGGCCGGGCGGCCTCGTGGCGCTACAGCTCCCGAATACGCACTTCACGTTGCTCAAGGCCGCGGTGATTCACCGGGGGCTTCGACGCGAGAGCCATGTGGTTTTCGACGCCGAGGAACATGTCTGTCACTACACGGAGCAAACGTTGGCCTCCATGTTGGAGACGGCCGGCCTGGAGCTGGTCGATGCGCGACCCGGGCGGCCCGTGCAGTGGGCCGGCAGGGCTCAGATCGTCGATGGTGCCGCCAAGCAACACGCTCTGCCCTGGTATCGCGGATTCCGCCTGAGAGCATCCAGGCAGGTGCTCTATTCGTTCGCGCGGGTTGTGTCGGCGGTGCGCCCCGGGCGCGTCGGGGCCACCGCGTCGAATATGGTCGCGCTCGCGCGCCGTCCCCAGGAGGGTGTTTGATGTGCGGCTTCGCCGGAATCGTCTACGACGAGCCGCG
>CAZFNT010000814.1:0-1567 GCA_964520315.1 uncultured Gemmatimonadota bacterium | reverse complement strand
CGGCCCTCTCTGCCAACATGCGTGAGACATTTTCCCGACCTGTAATTAGAGTAGAAGGGCGAGAGGTGAAGCACGTTGTTGAAAGAGAAGCAGAGCATGGCTGCAACGATGCCCCCATTCGTTACGCGCCGATCTTCTCCAGAACGAGACGATCGAACTCGTCCCGCCGCTGCTTGGCCCTGACGACAACCTCGTCCAGCTCCGTGCTCAGCTCTCGGCGGAACGCCGTGTCATCGATCGTCGGCAAGTTGATCCGCACATTGTAGGCGGCTCCTTCGACCCCGGCGCAGGCGATGAGCACGGCCACGCCCGCATCACTGAGAGAAGCCGGATTCCCGAGCTTGCCGATCTCGATCGCGAGCTCGATCACTTCCAAGCAACTTCTCGCGGTCTCCAGAGGAACCCGAGAGGCCCTCTGGTAGCCCTGTTGAATCGCGGTGGCTCTCGTCTCCGTCTCCTTCTGGGTCCCCTTGGGCAAGCGCATCGCTTCCAGCACGAAGTTGAACGCATCGGTGTCCGTGTCGACCGAGCGCATGAGCCGGTCCTTCACGGTCTGGGCTTTGAGTGCCAGCTCGTTCAGCTTTGGGGATTGCTCTTCGTAGCCGACCTTGTCGATCGCCAGATTGCAGACCATCGCGGCCAGGCCTCCGCCAAGGGCACCGGCCAGAGCGGCCACGCTTCCCCCGCCAGGAGCCGGCGATTCACGCGAGACCTCATCGACGAACTCTCTACAGGGGAGCGCCATCAGGCAGCTGTCAGGAGTTTCCGGTAGCCCGAGCACCTTCTTGTCGATCTCGAAGGGTGCCACGTCGGCCAGATTCATCGATCGTACGGCGATCTCTACCAGGTCGCGCCATGGAAGCGCGGTGCTGCCCCCGTACCTCGACTGGTAGTAATGTCCGGCTTCGAGCATGGCTTGGAAAGGGACGACGCCCACAATCTCCGATCCGGTGACCGCGATTCCGCGCTGCCTGGCCAGATCTCGCACCGCCTCGAGCACCAGATGCGGCGGCGACACATGGTAGTCGGTCAAGTTCATTGTGACCTGAGCGCAACCGTACTCCTCGATCACCCATCCGGTCGCTTTACAGTGCTCGAAGAGGCCCGGCTTCTTGACGATCTTCCCCTCGAGATTCGCCAGCTTCTGCCCATAGCGCGAGAGATGCTCGTCGAATGTGGTCCCATGTTCAGCGACGAAATGGGCTCGAATCTCGTCGAGCGTGGCGGCGATGTGTTCACAGACACCGCAGGGCCACTGGTCCTCGCTCGGGCGATAGCGCAGCCTCTCGCCGCGGAAGTAGTCGGGATCGATGTTCCCGATTCGCTTGGCTCGACCCGCTTCTCGAATCTCGAAGGCGATGTCTTTGGCATAGCGCTTGTCGCGCGTATTGAGGTTGATGTTGTACGCGACCAGGAACTCGCGGGCACCGGCCGTGACCACTCCACTCCGCTTGATCCGCTCGTTCCACTCCCCCGGGCCGTAATCGGGTTTCCACTCCGGTGCCGTGAGCTTCTTGGGCAGGGCCTCGTACTCCCCCTTTCTCAACACCGCCAGATTGCGCCACTC
>CAZFNT010000813.1:0-1570 GCA_964520315.1 uncultured Gemmatimonadota bacterium | reverse complement strand
GCCGGACCAGCGAGTGCAACCGCTCGAAGAGACCTCGGCTCGGTGCTTTGATCCTGTCGGGAACAAGTGGCAGAAGGAAGCCGAGCGGGCGAAGCAAGCTCGGGCGCGCGATGGCGATACCCAACCCGGCGAGTCCTACGAAGAAGAGCCAGACCAACCACGCACTCCGCTGGAGCTCGGCCGTCTGCTCGGCCGCCACCACGGCCACCACAGCCAGCCCGGTGAGCACTACCAGGCCCAGCAGACGGTCGGCAACGGTCGCGGCCAGAACGTCGCCCGCGCGACCGGTTCTCCAGCCCACGTCGTAGACCTTGACCGCATCCCCGCCCATGCCCGATGGTAAAAAGTTGTTGAAGAAGAGACCGACGAAGTAGGCGCGCAGTGCCCCTCCGAGCGAGATATCGATCGTTCGCGCCCGCAGAAAAAGGAACCACTGCGCGCCGCCGAGCAGATTCGACAAGAGAAGCACCGCACCCGACGCGATCAAGAGCCGGCGATCCGCGAGCAGCCAGCTCTCGGCAACCACGCGCCATTCGATCGAGCTCAGAACCCAGGCGATCAGCGCCGCGCTCACGGTCAGGCGCGCCAACAGGGAGGCCCAGCGTCTCAATCTAGCGCTCATCACGCACCAAGTAGCCGCGGCGGCTCTCCCCCTTCACGCGCGAGAGCGACTCCTCCAGCAGCGCGATCGTGCCCCGAGCCGCCTCGTCCCAACTGAAGCGGGTCGCCCAGCGGCATCCCCGCACACCCACCGACTCCCGCAGCCCGGGGTCGCGAAGCACCCGAATCGCGTGATCGGCGAGCGCATCGTGGTCACCGAAGGGGAAGAGGAATCCGGTCTCTCCATCCAGCACCGACTCCCGCAAACCCGGAGAGTCCGACGCGATCACCGGGGTTCCGCAAGCCGACGCTTCGACGATCGTAAGCCCCCAGCCTTCTTTCGGCGAAGGCATGACCGCGGCCCACGCGCGGCGATAGAGATCCACCTTCTCCGCCTCGGAAACCTCCCCGGCGAATCGAACGATTCCTTCGTCCCAGCCTGCCGCCTTGGCGATACTCCTGAGACGCGGGACGTCGTCCCCCTCGCCCGCTATCACCAGATGCGCATCGTCTATCTCGCTTCGGATCTTCGTCATCGCCTTGATGATGGTCTCTACCGATTTGTACCGCTTGATCCGCCCCAAGAAAAGTAGCATCGGACGATCATCTCTGCATGCCGATGGATCCGAAGCGACGCGATAGCGATCCTGGTCGAGCCCACAGAACACCGTTCTGATATTGCTGTCGTTCGTTGCTCCGCGCAGATGTAGATCTTCTCTGGTCGACTCGCTGATGACTTCGATCAGGCTGTCGCGATAGATGCGTGGAACGAACGACTCGAAAAGGCCCACATATGCCGCCGCCAATGAGCTCATCTCGTGGAATGCCGTCGCCCCGAAAAGATGATGCACGATCGCGACGACCGGCTCCCTCGCAAAAAGCGGAAGCAGCAGAGGCAACTTGTTGAGCGCATCGACGATCACATCGACACGCCCTCGAAGGTGCCGATAGTACGCGGGCGGCACGTGGT
>CAZFNT010000812.1:0-1571 GCA_964520315.1 uncultured Gemmatimonadota bacterium | reverse complement strand
ATGAGCCAGAACCGTTCCCCATTCTCGGCGTCCAGGATCGCTGCGGGTGGATCGATGCGGCATCTCTTCCAGACGGCATTACGCCCGATTTGGCACGCACTTTCCGATGTTCCGGATGAGAGATGAGCGGAAGTTCCTGCTGCCGCTCGGCCGGCGAGTCAAAGGTCCAAACGCGAAAGCCGCGAAGACCATCGATCAACTGATGCGGCGCCTCGAGCAAGAGGCCGCCCCGGCCTCGACCCGCCCGCTTTCTCGCGTGCGAGTTCTCGAGAGTTCCGACCATATCGAAACCTCAGTCATCGGGGGTCCTCCTCGACTTCTGCCGGCAAATGTGATTAACATGGCTGACCCTTGGACAGGTGTCGTGACCGTCGAAGGCGCGCGGCCCGAGCGATGTTGGTGCTAAGATGAGCAGCGCGATTCCGCGCGGAGAAGGCCCCTGGTCAGAACCCAATGAATCGCAGAAGACTCTGGCTCTCCGCCCTTGCCGCCATGATCCTGGTCGCCCTCGCTCTGCGG
Source organism: uncultured Gemmatimonadota bacterium (assembly GCA_964520315.1). Classification (GTDB taxonomy): domain Bacteria. Next base: position 1,052 of record CAZFNT010000812.1, on the reverse strand, counting down.
CTCCAGGCTACGAGACGCGCCGACGCGGAGCTGGCGCGCGCGAGCGATTCGCTCGATGCGCTCATTGGCGAGGAAGCGTCACCATCCAGATCGGCACCGGCCGACACATCCCGATCGAAGCGCCGCACTTGGCACCTGCTGCATGAGGCTCATTCGCCAATCTTCGAGGCCTTCCGCGCGCCCAGAGAGATCGGGAAGCGATTGCGCGTTCCGCTCAGTCGATCGATCGATCAGAGAAGCGATAGCGACGCTTGGACCCTTCTGACCGGTGGCAATGTGTTGCGGAATGAAGAGGCGCTCGGGCTTCTCGCGGCGGATCTGGAGGAGCTGATTCTGCGGCTCGAGTGCCGGAGCGGAGACGAGCTCGTGCTCCGCTTCTCCACGGCGCGGAGCGGCACAAGAGCCACCGACACCTTTGTTCAGATGCCTCTGTCGAAAGAGGGCGGTGTCGATACGTTGCGCGTGCGCCGGCCCGTCTCCGGCGGCGACGCAAGCGTCGTTCATTTCATCTCGGGTGGAATCAGACCTCGCGCTACCAGCAGATCCGCCGCCACGCGCGCCAACACTTCATGAACCAGCGGCCCGGGGTGCCCGTTCACGGGGTTCGCCTGAATCGCGCTCCTGGAGAGATGGCCCAGCTCGCGGACGAGCGCGTCTTGGGCGTTGACGTGCGGGATTCCGGCGCCATCGAGCAAGCCCTCCAGGACGCGGAACTCGCTCTCGTATCGCCTCTTGGCGTGCGGTCCACTGGGTGTGATCATCACGCTCAGATCCCAGCTTGCTTCCCGGCAGGTCAGAGCGAGCTCGTCGAGCACGACCTCGTAGGCGGCGGAATTCTCTTCGGAGTAGAGCGCCCCTTCCCAGTTCTTGTACCCGTAGGTCTCATCGACGTGCGCCAAGACGACGTCCAGACGAGCGACCAAGGCGCCGCGAGCATGCTTGAGCAGGGCGGGCGACCGCCGCAGGTCGAGCTGCCGCTGCTCCGCCAGCCTGAGATCGGGGTCATTGCTGACCATGCCGATGACGACAGCGTCGAGGTCCAGCTCGGGCCC
>CAZFNT010000811.1:221-1572 GCA_964520315.1 uncultured Gemmatimonadota bacterium | reverse complement strand
TCCATTCTCTCGATGCGGCTCCGATTCCAGTTGACACGCGGCCCAGCCTGCGGCATTCTCCAACTCACTTCACCGCGGGGTGGAGCAGTCTGGTAGCTCGTTGGGCTCATAACCCAAAGGTCGGCGGTTCAAATCCGCCCCCCGCAACCAACTGCCGAAATGGGCCCGGAACCAGCTTCCGGGCCTTTTTCCACTGATCTGGAGAACCCGATGGCTCGCGTCTGCAAGCTCACCGGCAAACGCCCGCTCGCGGGCAACAACGTCTCGCATGCGCACAACAAGACGCGCAGGCGCCAGCTTCCCAACTTGCAGCGCAAGCGGATCTACGTGCCCGAGCTCGATCGTTTCGTTCGACTGCGCCTCACCACCCGCGCGCTGCGGACGGTGACCCGCAAGGGGTTGCTGCCTTACTTGCGCGAGCAAGGGCTCAAGCTGAGCGACGTCACGATCTGAGGCACTTCCTTATCGCGCCTGCCCGTAAAGACGGTGCAGCAGCTCCGCCGGAACCCCCAGGCGGAAGGCCAGGGGGAAGGTGCGCATCGCCAAGAGGGCGCGGATGGGGGCCGCCTGGAAACGGCGAGCCGAGACGCGCACACTCGCGTTCGTTCTGCGGATCTCTCCCATGCGGGCCAGTCGCCTCGATAGCTCGATATCTTCCATGAGCGGCAGATCGGCGAAGCCGCCGGCGGCTCGGAAGCTCTCTCTGCGCAGAAAGAGGCCCTGATCTCCATAGGGAAGGCGGGTGAAGCGCGAGCGGAAGTCGGCCAGTCTGAACGAGGTCCGGGCCAGGGCGGAGCAGGGCCCGTCCGGCACGGTGCGCGTGACGAAGCAGCCGGCGATCGGCGGGATCGAGCCCTTGCGTGCCGCGAGGGTGTCTTGAATCGTCCGGTGGGCATTGCTCGGTAGGTGCACGTCGGCGTGGAGGAAGAGGAGGACTTCGCCGCGCGCCATGGCTGCCCCGGCGTTCATCTGCGTGCCCCGCCCCCGCGGAGCGGAGAGGACGTGATCGGCACCGGCGCGCTCTGCGCGATCGATCGTGGCGTCGGCGCTGCCTCCATCGACGACGATCAGCTCCCACTCGCCCGGTTGAAGGCGAAGCCGGGCGATCGTGTCGGCGACGCGCGCATCTTCGTTCAGGGTGGGGATGATGGTGGAGATCAGCATGGGGGACATTCTACGATGGTCTTCTTCCCATTTCTTCGTCGAGAGGCCGCCATGACCATTCGATCCACCCGACCCCGCACGATCGCCAATGCTTTCCTCCTGGCCGCCGCCACCGGCGAAGCCTCGTCCGCCGCGATCGAGATCGTTGCGGCGCGCGCCCGGACCGATGGGGTTCGCGGCGCCGCTC
>CAZFNT010000811.1:0-209 GCA_964520315.1 uncultured Gemmatimonadota bacterium | reverse complement strand
TGCGGATAGAGCGGGTACTCACCGTCAACGAATCCATCTCGGCGATCCGCTCCTACTACCCTACGACGACATGGGGGAAGGTGCGGTCGGCCTCGGCCTGGGGCGGGTCGAGGAGCGAACGCTCTTCATCCCCATCACACTTCCCCAACGAAATGGTGCTCAGAGACCGCCGGAGCTTGACCAGGATCCGCCACCTAATGCGCGCTTCG
>CAZFNT010000810.1:0-1579 GCA_964520315.1 uncultured Gemmatimonadota bacterium | reverse complement strand
CGGACGATCCCGCGGTGGTCTCCGCAACACGAGTGGATGCGCTTCGGCAAGGGGTCTGTTTCCGATTCGATTCCGCGGAATCGGGTGCATCGGTGCTGCGCGGTTTGACCGTCACCGGCGCCGCCTGGAGCCTTGCGAGTGTCGCCGGCGGGGGCGTGTACATCAACGGAAGCGCTCCGACGATCGACCGCTGCACCGCCGAAGGGAACCGCGGGAGCGGTGTTCGCTGTGAAGACGCTTCGCCGCGGTTGACCGGATTGGTTGTTCAAAACAACGAAGCACGATTTGGAGCAGGCATCTGCTGCCGTAACTCCTCGCCATCGATAGAAGACTGCATCATCGCAAGCAACACCATTCGTGGCTATGGCGGTGGCGGCGGTTTGTACTGCGGCGAGCAATCCTCGCCCTCTCTCAGCAACTGCTCCATAATCGACAACTCCTTTGTCTACTATCTTCTGGATGGAGGCCCCGGGGGAGGGCTCTACTGCGACGACTCGTCTCCACGCATCTACGACTGCTGGATTGCCGGCAACGAGACCGCGGATGGCAACGGCGGAGGGATCGCTTGTGGGAATGGATCCAATCCGATCCTGGACGGTTGCACGATCGCGACCAACCAGGCAGCGACAGGGATCGATGGCGGCGCCGGCGGTGGAGTCTACTGCGAACTGTCTGCGCCCTCGTTCTACGATTGTGAGATCAGCGGCAATCTCTGCGCGCATGAGTTCTACCTTCTCGGCCGTGGTGGTGGCGTTCGGTGTTACCAGGCGGACGCCAACTTCATAGAGTGTCGGATCGCCGGCAACGTGGCTTTCGGAGGGGGCTCCGGAGGTGGCATCAGTTGCGAATTCTCCTCGCCGCGAATCGAGGATTGTGTCGTTCGGAGAAACGAAGTCAGATACGGCTCCGGCGGCGCCGGACTCGACTGTCAGAGTGCATCTCCTGATGTGATTCGGTGCACGATCGATTCGAACTTCGTTAGCTCGGATGACGGAACGGGGGGGATCGAATGCGTGAACTCCTCTCCTACGATCTCAGGCTGTTCCATCAGTGCCAATAGGGGCAGTTGGGATGGGCCCGGAGGCGTTCACTGTGTCGATTCCTCGCCTAGCTTTCTGAACTGCCTGATCACCGGGAACACGCAAGATTTTCAGTACTTCGAAGGTGCGGCCGGCGTGGCTTGCTCCGGCACCAGCTTTCCGACCCTCACGAACTGCACGATCGCCAACAACGCTCATCCCAGCCCGGATGAAGTCGGCGGGATCGACATCGGGCCCAGTGGGTTGGTGACGCTCACGGGCTGCATCGTGTGGGGCAACACACCGGCGGATATTTCCGGCCCCTCGACCGTGTCGTACTCCTTGGTGTCGGGAGGGTGGCCAGGTGTCGGGAACCTCGACGAGGACCCCCTATTTCGCGATCCGAGCTCAGAGGACTACCGTCTGCAGACACTCGCTTGCGCCGGAAGCGGCGAGTCTCCCGCCATCGATGCAGCCGATTCCCTCATCGCGGACGCGATCGTCGTTTGCGACGCGGGCCTGGGCGGCAGCCGTGCCGACATGGGGGCTTATGGCGGCCA
>CAZFNT010000809.1:0-1580 GCA_964520315.1 uncultured Gemmatimonadota bacterium | reverse complement strand
GCTCGACGTAGCTCCACTACGCCTCCGCTCAAATCGGCTTGCCGCCTTGCCTAAGGGTCCACGCAGAAATGACTAGGGACTCTTGCGCCCAGATGTGGTGCGGATGGGATGCAAGAGTCCCTAATGATTTCTGCGTGGACCCTAAGACCAAGATTCGCACGGCTCGGGCACCCACTAGGTGGCGAATCCTGGCTGTCGTGCTGCGAAGCAGCGTAGGCCGCAGCCATGAGCTGTCAACCTCCGCGGCGTGTTGTTTGTTGGGTCGCGTGTGGAATCGAGCGGGCGAAGCGCCGATCTCCTCGTTGACATGCCGCCGCTTCGCGGTGACGATCGAGCAATCTCGACATCCATGCTGTTCAGGAGGACACGCTGATGCTCATCCGACGAGGGATCGTGGCCGCGATGGTCACGATCTCCTTGGCCCAAGCTCGTGCGGCCACCGATCTCGCGATCGGTCCCAACGCCGTCGTTCCCGCTGGCGCGCCCATGCCGGCCTCTCATCTACCTGGCGCCCAGGCGGCCTGCGATCATCTGGGGATCTGCGGCGCCATCTGCCCCAGTGGCGGTAGCTTCTTCGTCGCTGATTTCGCGTATGATAAGGCAAACGACCGCTTCGCGGTGATCGATGTCACTTCGCCGGACGGCATCTTCTGGCTCGACGCCGCTTCCTGCCAGATCGGGGACTACGGCAGCTTCGCGGGGGTCTCTCAGCGAGGCTGCGCGATCGACAATATCAGCGGCATCATCTACACCGCGAGCTGGAACGACCACACCGTGTGGCGCTTGGACAAGGGCTTCAACGTGCTCGGCAGCCAGCTCTTCTCGGAAGATTTCGGCGGCCTTGCGCTCGACGAAGAGAGGTCTCGCCTGTACGCCGCCACGACAGCGGACCCCGACGAGCTGATCGAGTACGAGATCGGGCTCGATGGAGAAATCACACCGACCGGAGAGCGTTGGCCGATCCCCTGGGGCGCCTTCAACGATGGGTACTCGACCGCATCGCTGGAGTACGACGACTGCTCCGAGACCTTCATGGCGATCAACCAAGACGCCAATGAGGTCGAGTACTTCAAGCTCCAGGGCTCGAGCCTGGTCTCCACCGGCCACTGCCCCTTGCCGGGAGGCGTCGGCTGGGGATTCGGCCTCGATTTCGCCCGCGCGACCCTGTCGGTGGCCGACATCGCTTCCCACAGCTGCGATTTTCCGATCGTTTCTCTGGCCCCCGACGGCGCGATTTGTGGCGGCGGCATCGACGATCTCGCCATGCGCTACGAGCCCCTCCTCTCGACGGCCGTGCAGGGCTACGCGATCCCTTACGGCGCCACGATCAACAACGGCACCGACGCCGCACTCACGCGCACATTGTGGATCGAGCTCGATTCTCCCCCGGTTCAAGTGAGCCTGGGCCCACTGTTCCTGCCTCCAGGATCGAGCCGTCTTTTCGGCTTCGCGGGCGCGCTCCCGATGCCGATCGGGACTTACTCCGGAAGCGCGCACCTGGGAACGAGCTTCATGGGTGAGCCCGAAGCCTCGACGAGTTTCGAGTTCGATCTCGCCGCCCCTGGCCTCCAGCAGTAACG
>CAZFNT010000808.1:0-1588 GCA_964520315.1 uncultured Gemmatimonadota bacterium | reverse complement strand
CGTCGCGCCGACCCGGGAGGCACCGATCCTCGGTCCTTTCAAGCGGTCGGTCTCTTCCCCAACGGCCGGCTCGCCCACTCCTGGATGGCCTTCGATGCCGGATGGACCAACCCTCGCTACGACTGGACCGGTGAAGACCTCGGCGGCGCCTTTCTCCCCCCCATCACCGCGACGGCGGTTACCCAGGGTGAAGCCTGCAACTGTTGCTACAACGACCAGATCGTGCTCGACGACGGTCAAACGGTCCTGCTCGCCTTTCGCAACAACGACAACAATCTGAGAGAGATCCACGTCGTTCGTTCCACCGACGCGGGCGCCAGCTTCCCCGAGGACCACGGCATCGACACATCGGGCTGGGTCATCCCCGGCTGCCCGGTCACCGGCCCGCATCTCGCTGCCGCCGGAAACGACATCATGGCGACCTGGCACTCGAAGATCGGCGATTTGCCACACATCATGACGGCCCGCAGCCTCGACGGGGGCGAGAATTGGGATGCGATGCAAATTGTCGACGACTTCGGCGGAAGTCTGTACCTCAACTACCCGCAAGCGACCGTGCGCGGCAGCAAGGTCGTCATAGTCTGGGAAGGCACGGGCTCGGACGGCCGCCCGGGCATCTTCGCCTCGGCCTCGGTCGACGGCGGCCTGACCTGGGATGCTTCTGTGCGAGTAACCGACAACGTTGGCTCCGACGACATGAGGCAGCCGACGATCGATTTCGCACCCGACGGAGAGTTGAGGGTGGCATGGCGCGACTCCCGCGTCGGAGCGGAACGGATCTTCGACGCCATCGGCCGCTTCGCCTGCGACCTCGAGCTTAGCCTCTCGAACTACCCGGCCACCGTCGCGCCAGGGGGTAACGTCGCTTTCACGGCCGCTGCGTCGAACGACTGCGACGGCACGCTCTCTTTCGACCAAGCCGAGCTACGAATCACCGGCCCGGTTCCGCTCACGCTGCCGATCTACAGCGGGCCGCCAGTGAACATCCCACCCGCCGGCCAGCTCTCCAGTCCATTGAACGTGGGTGTTCCGATCTCGGCACCCTTGGGCAGCTACACCGCCACCCTCGTGCTCCTGCGCTCCGGCGCGCCGGTGTCGGGCGACGCCTTCGAATGCAGGGTGGAGTAGGAGGCGATACACATTCGGCGCCGCATCGAGCGGCCATCGAGTTGATCTGGTCATCATCTCAGGTGACCAGGTCAACTTCCCCGGCCAGCTCGAATTCATGATCATCGTGAATGCCTACGACACCGGAATCCAGCTCAGCCGCCCCTCGGCGGAGCTGGTAGCAGCATCGATCCCGGAGCTGCCGCTACATTGCCCGCCCGCCGATCACGTCCGAGCGGCTCTAGCTCACCCCCGACGGCAACGTGCGCTACCACTTCCGCAAGCCCTGGAGGAACGGCACCGCATACGTCGAGTACTCTCCCCCGGAGTTCATCGAACGACTCGCGGTGCCCGAGCCCGCGGAGTCGAAGTCACCAGTCGCCCAGTGCCCCGAGTCCACCACGCAATGCGAAGATCAGGTCGAGGGCTTCCCCGCGCGACAGCTCTCGTTCTCGGAAACACGCATGGCATGGCGTCCAAG
>CAZFNT010000807.1:0-1594 GCA_964520315.1 uncultured Gemmatimonadota bacterium | reverse complement strand
TGGCCGAAGCGATGGGCGTCTTCGTCGGCACGAACGTGCTCGTGTATCGGCGCGATGCCGCCGATTGCTTCGCCCGTGCGCTGCGCCCCGGCGGCCTTCTGGTGGCGGAGCCGTGGATCGTGCGTGAGCACTACGAGCCGGGCCGGCGCAGCATGCGCACCTACGCGGACGACGATCTGAAGCTCTGCCGCGCTGTCGTGGCCCAGATCGACGGAGACAGCGCCGTGATGGAGATGAACTGGCTGATCGCCGCCCGCGACCAGCCGATTCGCCACCTGGTCGAACGCCACGAGATGCGCTTCACTCCGGTCGAATCGATGCTCGCCATACCCGAGGCGGCCGGCTTCGATGCCCGTTTCAAAACCAACGGCCTGATGGAAGGGCGCGGCCTGCATATCGCTCGAAAGCAGCCATGAACATCACTCCCTGACCAACACCGCCACGGCTTCCAGATGCGCGGTCTGCGGCAACATATCGAAGAGCTCCACCGGTCCTTCGAGACGATAAGGGCCGGCGGTAAGCGCGTGCAGATCCCGCGAAAGCGCGGAAACATCACAGGCGATGTGTACAATCCTCGCGGGTGGGTTGGCGAGAAGCGCGGCGACTCCGTCCTCACCTAGCCCTTTTCGCGGCGGATCGGTGATCGCGACATCGAGAGAACCCAAAGTTGGTAAGAGTGTTGCGACATCGCCCTCCAGAACGCGGATTTTCGCATTGTCGCCCGCCAAGCGCCGCGCCTCGATGATCGACGGCTCGGATCGCTCAACGATCGTTACTTGGGCGGCACCCGCGTCGGCGAGATCGAGCCCGACCAGGCCGATGCCCGCATACAAATCGGCCGCCCGGGCGCCATCGAGCTCACCGGCCAGCTCCAAGACCCTTTCGAAAAGTGTCTCCGCCACGTCGGTGTTCAGTTGGAAGAAGGTGGTGGCACCGAGATGCACTTCGCGGCCGCGAATCCGCTCCCGAACAAAGCCTCGGCCTGAAACCACTCGCGTTTGGGCGCCGAAGACAGCGTTTCCGGTAGAAGGCTGAATGTTGACCGCGATCGAAGCGTCGGCATCAAGCATCTCTTTCAAAGCATCGATGAGACGTCCCAATCCCTCTCCCCCCTCTTTGGGAGAAACGAGCGTGACCAATAGATCGCCTGTGCGCACACCCGCCCGCAAGGCCACTCGGCGGAGCACTCCGTGGCGCCATCGTTCGTCATAGGCCGATGGTCGCGCGACCTCGATGGCTCGGCGCACCGACTCGAAGGCGCGTTGGAGGGGCGGGGCGAGAACCGAACACCAGTCGACGTCTACGACTTCGTGGGTCCGAGGGCGGTAGTAGCCGATGCGGATGCGTCCGCGGTGCCGTTCGACCGGCAGCACGGTGCGGTTGCGATACTGCACGCGATGGGGCGAGGGGTGGATCGGGCGCACCATTGCGATCCCCTCGAGGGCGCGGGTGGCGAGTTCGGTCTTCCATTCGCTCTGGGCGGCGTCGGCGAGCGCCATCCATTGGCAGGCGCCGCACTCGCCGGCGATCGGGTGCATCGTCCGCCTGCTCCAGGTAGCGCTGGTACCACACGACTGATCGGTGAAAGTCCTCC
>CAZFNT010000806.1:0-1594 GCA_964520315.1 uncultured Gemmatimonadota bacterium | reverse complement strand
CGAGTGATATCGTGCGGCTGCGAGAGAAGCTGCTCGGCGAGGCCAGAGCCCGCATCGTTTTGGCCGCCGCCATCGCTCGGGGCGGAGTGTCGCGACGTGTGATCAACGCCACCGGTGTCGTACTGCATACCAACCTGGGCCGCGCGCCCCTGGGCGAGCAAGTCCGCCGCGCGCTCAACGACGTCGCCGCGGGCTACTCGGCTACAGAGATCGATCTCGAGACCGGGCGGCGCGGTCGGCGTGGCGAAGGGTTGGAGCGACTGCTCCGGCTCGCGACCGGAGCCGAGGCGGCCCTGGTTGTCAACAACAACGCCGCGGCCGTGCTCATAGTTGTCTCGGCTTTTGCCGGGGGGCGCGAAGTGATCGTCAGTCGAGGCGAGCTGGTCGAGATCGGCGGCAGCTTCCGCATCCCCGACGTCATGGGTTGGGGCGGCGCCCGCCTGCGCGAAGTCGGCACAACCAATCGCACCCATCTGGCCGACTACGAGGCTGCCATCGGGCCCGACACCGCCGCGATCATGGTCGTCCACCCCTCGAACTATCAGATCTCAGGTTTCACCCGCAACCCGGAGCTGCCCGAGCTCGCCGCCCTCGCCCGAAAGAACGACATTCTGCTCATCGAGGACCAGGGCTCCGGCTACGTCGTAGATCCGCGAGAGATCGGTCTGCCTGAACGTCGCAGCGTGCGCGAATCCCTCGAAGCCGGTGCGCATGTAGTAACATTCAGTGGCGACAAGATTCTTGGCGGGCCTCAGTCCGGTCTCCTCGTAGGAGACAAGAAGCGGATAGAAACCCTCCGCCGCGACCCCCTCGCGCGCGCGATCCGCGTCGACCGCTTCACCATCGCCGCCCTCGAGGCCACCCTGCGCAGCTACGTGGAAGAGGGATGGCGCGACCTCCCCGTTCCCCGCATGTTGGCGGCGCTCCCTTCCGAGCTGAACGGCCGCGCGAACGAGTTGCGAGATCGCATCGCCGATCGTCTCGGTGACGACCGCTCCGAGCAGGTAGATACAATCGAGGGTGATTCACGTGTGGGCGGCGGCGCCTTCCCCGAAGCGTCGCTCCCCACGACCCTCGTCCGGATCCGCCCCTCCGGAATCGCCGCGCACAAGCTCGCCCAATCGATGCGCCTGCGCCGCCTGCCGATCGTCGCGCGAGTTTCGGGCGACGCTGTGTTGCTCGATCCGCGCACAATCGATCCTGGCGAAGAGGCGGATGTCGTCGATGGAGTAGGGGAGAGTGTGGACTGAGGGTCGGCGAGAGAACAGCTCCCTGGGTTTGCGCCCAGATTCGCACCACATCCGGGCGCCGAGGCAGCAAGCTATTCTTGCGCGGACCCTTAGTTCACATACCCCAAAGACCGCAGCCGCTCCATCGTCTTCTCATCGTACCGATCATCGCCGCGCGCCTCACCCGGAAAGGCGCGCGTGGCCACTAGCGGAACATACGAGGGCACCGAAGCCACCGGTTGGGAGCTGAGCGCTTCCGCCCGCACCACCTCCTGGAGCACCCGCCCGTCCATATCTTCCCCGACCGGGAGCCCCATGATGTATAGCAGCGTTGGAGTCACATCGAGCGTGCTCGCAACGCCGGC
>CAZFNT010000805.1:0-1600 GCA_964520315.1 uncultured Gemmatimonadota bacterium | reverse complement strand
CCTCGAAGTGGAGATAGGGCTCGATCGACGGATCTTGGGCCTTGCCTGTTTTCCCCACTCTACCGATCAACGCGCCCTGACGAACCAGGTCCCCGTCGTTCACTTTCGTCTCCCGCAGGTGCGCATAGCGGCTCATCAGCCGGTCCCCATGGTCGAGGTCGATGAAGAGTCCCCGGTTCGGATGGGTGCCGACCTCCACCACACGCCCGCCGCGAACCGCCCGAACCGGGCTCGCCAGCGGAGCAACGAAGTCGATCCCGTTGTGACGGTGTCTAGGGCCCCGGGCCGCAAGAAAGCGTCCATCCCTTTGCGGGTGGCTCAGAACGACGAGTGGCCGTGTGTCCACCGGCGCCACCGCCGGCCGCCAGTCGATGTATGAAAGCTGTGTTCCGGCCACGACCAGCGCGCAGATTCCAACGATCCATCCGAGTTTTCGTCCGATCAATCGGCCCTCCCATAATCCGCGGCCTAATTCACGATTCGCCATGCGCCTCTTGACGCTATCCTTGATTGCTCGCACCGATTTGATGCTCGACGTAGCTTCACTACGCCTGCGCTCAAGTCGGCGCGAGCCCTAAGGGTCGGCGAAGAAATAACTCCCCATGTTTGCATCCCATCTTTGGCGCATCTCAGGCCGATCCGCGAGCCCCGAAATCCTCAAAAGGGCGCTGCCATTCCTCCGGTTTCGGAGCTCGCCGATCGACCAGATCTACACCAAATCTGGGCGCAAACACAGGAAGCTGTTTCTTCGCCGACCCTAAGGTCTTTCTATCCACCGGTGTTTCCTGGCTCGTATTGGACTGCGCGATCGCCGACGGCAATCCGGCTGACTCTGATTGGGCCCGTCCTTTGGTGGAACGTCACGAACAACACTACGATGGACTCCTTCGACAGGTCGCGTTCGACGGAGGCTTCGCATCCAAGGCAAACCTCGCGGCCATCAAGGAGACGGGAGTAGAGAATGTCGCATTCAACAAGAAGCGGGGATTGGAAATAGAGGACATGGTTCGCAGCTCTTGTGTCTACAAGAAGCTCTCGAAATTCCGCGCCGGCATTGAGGCCGGCATATCATTTCTAAAGCGCGTCTTCGGCTGGGATCAGTGCACTTGGCGAAGCCTAGCTTCGTTCCAGGCATATGTTCATGCTTCAGTGCTCTTATGCAATCTGCTTGTCCTTGCTCGGCACAAGATCAAGCAACCTCCGAGTCCTGTCCCAGCCTAGCTCTCGCAGCTACCGTGTTACCAACACCCCTGCACAGACGTCTTATCGTCGTACAGTATCTCGCACACGCACCGGTCTCTCGTGACCTCAGCCGCCTCGAGGTCACGGCGGTGAAGAATCATACGCTCGCGAGCTCGCCGCGAGCGGTCCTGAGCGGGGATTCGTGGATGGGAACTAGCTCCTTTGTAGCGCTTCTTCCTGTGTGGGCTGTCCGCCCACCTTCTTCATTGCTTGGAGCCCCTCGCCGGCATGCCGTCAAGGGTGAAGCGCCGGTCTCTGAGGTTTCGATATAGCCGCAAGCTCCCGAGAGCCCGCACGCGAGAGAGCGGGCGGGTCGAGGCCGGGGCGGCCTCTTGCTCGAGGCGCCGCATCAGTTGGT
>CAZFNT010000804.1:0-1600 GCA_964520315.1 uncultured Gemmatimonadota bacterium | reverse complement strand
CTCGATCTCCGACTTGGCGAAAGACGAAAACCCGGTTTGAATGGCCTATCCGCATTCGCTCCGCGATGTCTTCGGCCCGAGTGGCCCCTCGCATCGATCTGATAGGGTCGCGGGAGCGGAGCGCAGACCGGAGAATCAACAATGTTCGATTTCCTTCTGGACGAGCGGCAGCGCGCCCTGCGCGACGAGGTTCGCGACCTGGTGCGCTCGGTACCGACCCAGCTTCTGCTCGACATGGACGCGGACGAGGTCGAGTTCCCCGTCGAGTTATTGCGCGAAGCGGGGCGCCGGGGAGTGATGGGCTGTCGCCACCCCGAGCATCTCGGGGGCCGCGATCTCGACTGGGTGGCCGCCAGCGCGGTGATGGAAGAGGTGGGGTCGCTGGGCTACATCTTTGCGTGCGTGTTCGGCATCGGCGCGGAGCTGGTGGCCGACGCCATCGTCCACCACGGCACCGACGAGCAGCAGCGGCGCTGGGTCAAGCCGCTGCTGGCGGGCGAGATCTTCGGCGCCGAATGTCTCACCGAGCCCCAGGGTGGATCCGATTTCTTCGGCACCCGGACCCGCGCCGAGGACCGCGGCGACCACTTCCTCTTGAGCGGCCAGAAGCGCTTCATCGTCGGCGCGACCGCCGCCGATGTCTTCCTGGTCTATGCCCGCACCGATCCCGACGCCAAGCCGCACCAGGGCATCAGCGCGTTCATCGTCGAGCGCGGTGCCGGCATCGAGACCCGCTATCTCTACGGGCTGATGGGCTGCCGCGGAGGCGGCGCCGGGCGGGTGATCTTCGACTCGGTGAAGGTGCCGAGAGAGAACCTGCTCGGGGGCTTGAACCGGGGTGTCGACGTGTTCAACACGATGATGATCCCCGAGCGTCTGGGAACGGCCGCCATGACGGTCGGCTCGGCCCGCTCGGCGCTCGAGGTGGCGACCCACTACACCAGCCGCCGCAAGGCCTTCGGCAGGACGATCAAGAGCTTCCAGGGAGTCAGTTTCCAGGTGGCCGAGGCGGCCACGCTGCTGGACGCGTCGCGGGCCATGGTCCATGCCACTTCTCTGGCGGTGGACCGAGGCGAGCCGAGGGCGCGGATTCGGCGACTGGTCTCGGAGACCAAGCGCTTCGTGACCGAGTCGTGCCAGCGCGTGGTCCACAACGCGATGCAGGTGATGGGCGGCATCGGCTACACCAACGTCTACCCGATCGAGCGCATCCATCGCGACCTGCGCCTGGCGTCGATCTGGACCGGCACCAACGAGGTGATGGCGGCGATCACCGCGTCGGAATGGTATCGCGAGATGGCCGAGCCCGGCGCGCGCGCGGGCCTCCGCGACGTGGAGAACGACGCGGCCGAGGCCGGAGCGGCCGAGGAGAAGGTCTACGAGTAGACCCCTCGCCCTTCGATCACGCCCCGCAGCTCCGGGGCCATCTTCTTGGTCTCGAGGCAGCGGCACCAGGACAACGATGCCTTCTTCGTTCTCGACCATGATCAGCTTGGTCGCGACCTGGTTGGCCTGGCGCGCCACCATCGCCGCGGAGCGCCGGATGGACCGCGCGGCGGCGCCGAGGACATCGGCATCGATCTCGGCCTGTCCCCGGATC
>CAZFNT010000803.1:1505-1601 GCA_964520315.1 uncultured Gemmatimonadota bacterium | reverse complement strand
TGAACGTCCCCGCCTCCACGCAGACGAATCCGGCGGGCAGCTCAGCCAGGCCGCAACTGGTCAGCGGCGAGTCGGGAGTACCGGCGTCGGGAGGAC
>CAZFNT010000803.1:0-1405 GCA_964520315.1 uncultured Gemmatimonadota bacterium | reverse complement strand
CGGCGTCGGGAGTACCGCCGTCGGGAGGACCGGCGTCGGGAGTACCGCCGTCGGGAGGACCGGCGTCGGGAGTACCGCCGTCGGGCGGCACAGCTTCTTCGGCCAGGCGCTGGGGATCGCACTCGCTGAGCGCGCCGGTCAGGCCGTCGACGGAGTATCCAACGACCTGTTCGCCACACAGCCCGTCGACATTGACGCGAATCGTCAGGGTCGAAGGGCCGAGGTAGACCGGCGTGCACACACCGATCACGTAGTTGCTGCGGGCCACGGCCTGAGTTCGTTCCGCGATGCTCTCGAACGACCTCAGCAGCTCGGCGGCGTCGCTGCTCGGGTTGAGGAAGTTGGAAGGGCGGCTGGCCAGTTCGCGCACCCGTTCCTCGTCGTAGGCACCTTGAATGCCGATGGTGTAGATCGCCGACTGCGTTTCGCTCTTCGCTGCGAGGGCCTGTGCTCGGAGTCCCTCAGGACTGCCCGCCTCATGCGTCCCGTCGGTGAGGAGAACGACGAAACGCTCGACGAGCCCATCATCTCGGCCCTGGGCGTCGACCTGGTCGATGGCTAACATGTACGCGCCGTACAAGTCAGTGGACTCTCCGATCGAACTCGAGCGGAGCTCCTCCAAGACCCCGAGCAGCACATCCGCATCGTCTGTGAACTCCTGGATCACGCGCTGGCCGGGGAGACCGAAAACGATCAGCTCGACGTGATGGCGCAGCGCCGCACCGGGCTCTTGCACCAACAGCTCGACGAATCGCGCGGCGCCTTCGATGACATCGTCGACGGCATCGCCGCGGAAGATCGACCCGGACATGTCGAGAGCGAGCACGGTGTACAGGCCGAAGTCGAGGGGCACGCCGGGGGCCGACGTACCTTGGCCTTCCCCCCCTTGGTCGAACTCTCCGCCGGTTTCGTCGTTGATGATCGTGACATCCGAGTCCGCCAAACGCCGCACCGGCTCCCCGTCGGACGCCAAGACACGGAAGGGCACGACCAGACCAGCCGGAGCCACGATCTCGACTCCCCCGGTCCGGTCGATCGTCAAGCCCGTGCAGGACCCGCCACCGCCTCCCCCGTCGGAGCCGGAAGCCCCAGCCGGAGGTGTCGACGTGTCACCCCCGCAGGAACTGACCACGAGGCCCACACCAAGGCAGACCGCCAACACCCCAGCCCGTCTCCCCAGTGCGGACGAGATCGTCGGCGTCCGTCTCCCGTTTGAACGGGTCGGCGAGTTCTCGGCGGCCGTGCCGATCGATAGGCTGACGAGCCGCGGTGTGGCGTTTGGGCGGCAACCGAGACCCATGGCCGGACTCCTTCGGTACACTTTCGATGTCGTGCGTGGCCCTGTCGAATCCCGGCTCATCATCATGACGGCCTCCATCAATAGCCTCTGTTGTCGTGACTCGGG
>CAZFNT010000802.1:0-1618 GCA_964520315.1 uncultured Gemmatimonadota bacterium | reverse complement strand
GCACCATCCGCTCAGGCTCTACCGGCGGATCGCCGCCTCGGTGCGAGTGCGAGACCAGGCCGGCTCGGGGCTCGATTGGCTCTTCGAGAAGCTCATCGACAGCCCGGCGCACTACGACTGGGAGGGGCGACGGACGAGCAGGTTTTTCGGTCCCTACTTGAACGTTTTGCGCAGCCAGTCGCCCTTGGCTCACCTGGTGCGCGATTACGTGGGCGGAGAGGAGGTCAACCATATCGCCGCACGAGCCGGTTGGCGGGGAGAGCGCCAGCTGGTGATGTCCGATTTTCGAACCTTCGGGCGGATGTACGTCCACCTGGTCGGGACCCTGGCGAGCTGGTACAGCGATGCCGGATTGCGCGGGCTGCTGCTCCTCTTCGACGAGGTCGAACGGGTCGATGCTCTGGGCTCAGCAGATCAGGGTTATGCCCTCGAGGTCTTGAAGCACTACGCGGCAGTGACGATCCGGCCGGAAGACCTCGCTTTCGACCCCGATTCCCTCTATAGAGGCGGACACAGAGTTCACCGAGCGTTGCCCCTGAAGTACCGGCGAAATCAGCCTCTGTGCACCGTCTTCGCCCTGACGCCGCTGGATGAGATCCGCGCCCACTTCCTCAACATCACCGGGTCGAGGACTTACGGTATCGATCTGGCACCGCTGCGCTCCGATCTGCTGCCGGAGCTCGTGGCTCGCATCGCCTCGATCTACGAGCGTGCCTACCCCGAGCACGCAATCACCAGCGATGTGCGCGCGGCGGTTCGCCGGCGGATCGCCAAGGCTTTCGACGGCGGCGACGACAACTTTCGATCCGCGGTTCGCGCCGCGGTTTTGCTTTTCGATGCCGACCGTCTCCCTGCGTCCGGAGTCGGTCGGGCGTGACGGTCGACCGCCGTGCGCTGCCCTTCACATTCGGTCCCTGGTTCGCTCGGTTTCCGTGCCTGACGGAGGTGCAGCAGCGCGCTATTCCCGCGATCCTGGAAGGCCGCGACGTGTTGATGTGCTCGGCCACCGCCAGCGGCAAGACCGAAGCCTATGCGGCCCCGGCCGTCGAGATGGTGCGGCGTTTCGGGGCAGCAAGTGCGCGCGCGCTGGTGATCGCGCCCACCCGTGCTCTGACCAACGATCTCCGGCGGCGTCTCGAGGGGCCGATGGGGCTGGTCGATGTGTCGTTCGGTCGCTACACCGGCGAGCACAAGGAGCGGGTCGGCGGAAAACTGCCTTCGGTGGTGATCGCAACTCCCGAGGCGGTCGACTCGTTGCTGGCCCGACGGCCGGCTCTTCTGCGCGGCACCCGGGTCGTAGTGCTCGACGAGATCCATGTGTTGGACGACACTCCGCGCGGGGACCAACTGCGCGTTCTCCTGCATCGGCTCGAAGCTGTTGCGGACTCGCGACCGCAGCGGGTCGCGGCGAGCGCCACCGTCGATCGCCCCGAGGAGCTTGGCCGGCGTTACTTGACCGATGCGGAGCTGATCGTGGTGCCGGGAATCCGCAAGATCATCGGCAGGGTTTTCGAGGGCCGTTCGCCGGCGCATCTGGCCCGCCATCTGAACGATCTCGCGGAGCACGGTCTCAAGAAAATCTTGGTGTTTTGTCGCTCCCGGAATCAGGTCGAGATCT
>CAZFNT010000801.1:0-1623 GCA_964520315.1 uncultured Gemmatimonadota bacterium | reverse complement strand
GACTGCGACGAAGAGGCGACCTTCGATGCGATCATGCTGGATGTCTCGGGATCGATGGACATGACGCGGGCCCTTTACCACGGAGCCGATGTGATTCTGGGCAAGGCCAGCTCTGTAGGGTCGATCGCCGCACTGTCGATTCCGCCGAGCGCGGCGGGCGAATACGTGGTGAAAGTCAGCGTGGAGCGCGACGGAGTGGCCATCGGCACGGATCAGTTCCACCTCTCAGTGGAGTAGGGGCGGAGTTGAGCTGCCGCGAAGCGGCCGGCTCCAACTCCGCCGCCATGGGCTACCCCGCCGGCCCTTGGCTTTTCTAGGCTGTAGAGGAGGGGGCGACTGGTCGATGTACCGCTAGTACATGCCACCACCGCAGCACCACACGATGAGCGCACGAAAGCTCCAGCATTGGACCGATATCTGGGACTCGGACGAGCGTCCCTTCGACTCCGAGGTGCCGGGTGTGATTCCCATGCCGGCGGCCGGAGCCGCGCGCGGCTACAGAATGCTGCGCGATGAGGAGATCCCGCAGCTCTTCGCGCTCCACGCCAGAGTGTGGGGCGAAGGGATCGGCGATTCCCTGGAGCGCCGCTGGTCTTGGATGCAGCGCAACCCGCACCGAGCGCCGGGAGAACTGACGATTCCAGCGTGTTTCCGTGAGACGAAGCTGCGCGCCTATCAGATCAACGTGCCTCAGGGCTTTCTGGTGCGGGGGAAGCCCTGGCGAGCTTATCTCGTGGGGTCGATGACGGCAGACCCCGACGCTCCCGGCGGCGCCGCACGACTTCACGCGTACGTGCGCGAGTACCATCCGGTCACGCTCTGGGGCTGGGCATCGTGGTCGATTCCCCTCTTCCACCGCGCACTGGGCAAGATGGAGTTCCGCCGCTTCCCCGAGGCCTCGCGGGTCCCCACGCCGGCCGATATACCCCTGAGCCATGCGACGCGGCCGGCGTACTTCTACTGGAGCGAGCCGGGCCTCCTCGTGCGCCCCTTGCGCGCCGATCCCTATGTGCCCTTGCGCCCTCTCGCATCGATGGTCAATCTCGCGGCACGCGCGCTCGACGGTGTCTTCCTGCATCACCGCGGTGACGTCAGGGTTCGCGAGGTCGAACGATTCCCCGCCTCGCTCGACTCCTGGATCTCGGCGGCCTCGAAAACACACACCATCATTCTGGATCGCAACACTCGCTACCTCAACTGGCGATTCGCGGAGTGCCCGTTCACACAATACCGTCGCTTCATCGTCGAGCATGGACCAGACAACCCGATCGCGCTCTTCGTCGCCGAGAACATTCCCGATCCTCGGGGCCATGACGCATGGGAGATCAGCGATCTGCTCACCGCTCGCGACAGGCCGGACCATATTTCGGCAGCGCTGCGGATCGCACTGCAGATCGCGCGGGCGTCGGGGGCTTGCTCGGTTCGAGCGCGAAACCCCGAGTACGAGGGACATCTGCGCGCCTATTCGGCCCTCGGCTTCCGCTCGCGAGGCGACGACGATCGAAAGCTCATATTATGGCGCCCTCCGTTGATGATCGAGCCGGAAGTGATCGCCGAGCGTAGCGCCTGGCCGATCTCTTGGGCCGATCCGGATGCGAGGCTCGTGTAGCTCCCGCTACTCGC
>CAZFNT010000800.1:0-1624 GCA_964520315.1 uncultured Gemmatimonadota bacterium | reverse complement strand
CGCCGGCCTCGGTCTCGGCCGTTCCGGTCATGCCGGCCAACTTGTCGTACATGCGGAAGTAGTTCTGGAGAGTGACCGTGGCCAGGGTCTGGTTCTCGCCCTCGACCTTCACCCCCTCTTTCGCCTCTACCGCCTGGTGCAGGCCGTCGCTCCAACGACGCCCCGGCATGAGCCGGCCGGTGAAACTGTCGACGATCATCACCTTGCCGCCCTGGACCACATACTCGACATCGCGCTCATAGAGCGAGAAGCCGCGCAGCAACTGGTTGATGCAGTGGACCTTGGCGGCGTTCAGCGCGGCCTGCTGCTGCACGCGATCTTTCTCTTCGAGCTTCTCGGACGCGTCTAGATCTTCGCGTTCGTCGATCTCGCCCACCAGCTCGGCCACGTCGGGAAGGAGAAAGAGCTCTTTGTCTTTTTCACTGAGCGCGGCTATCCCCCTGTCGGTGAGACCGACCGAGTGCTGCTTCTCGTCGATCGAATAGAGCATCTCCTCGTCGAGCACGTGGAGCTGCTTCTCGCGCATGTAGTCGGCCTCGACGCGCCCGATCGCCTTCTGGACGCCCGACTCCTTGTAGAGACGCAATAGGCGCTTGTTCTTCGGCATGCCTCTCTGCACGAGCAGGAGCTTGCGCGCTGCCTCGTACTTTTCGTCTTCGTCCTCTCCCAGAATCTTGCCCGCCGCCTCGGTGGCCAGCTTGTTGCAGTGCTCACGCTGGCGCCTGACCAGGCGCTCCACGGTCGGCTTGAACTCGACGAAGTACTTGTCGCGATCGGAGGCGGTGACCGGTCCCGAGATGATCAGCGGGGTTCGAGCCTCGTCGACCAAAACCGAGTCGACCTCGTCGACGATCGCGTAGTGGAAGCCACGCTGGACCTGATCTTCGGCCCGAACGGCCATGTTGTCGCGCAGATAGTCGAACCCGAACTCGCTGTTCGTTCCGTAGGTGACGTCGCAGGCGTACATCTGGCGGCGCATCTCGGGATCCATATCGTTCTGGATGCAGCCGACGCTGAGACCCAGCTTCTCGTAGACCGGCCCCATCCACTCGGCATCGCGGCGGGCCAGATAGTCGTTCACGGTGACCAGATGCACACCCTTGCTGGTCAATGCGTTGAGATAGACCGGCGCGATCGCCACGAGCGTCTTCCCTTCCCCCGTGGCCATCTCGGCGATCAACCCCCGGTGGATCATCATGCCGCCGAAGATCTGAACGTCGTAGGGGACCATATTCCAGGTCTCGATCTGGCCGCAGACGTCGTACTCCAACCCCAGAGTGCGCTGGCAGGCGCTCTTCATCGCGGCGAAGGCTTCGACCATCAAGTCGTCGATGGTCTCTCCCTTTTCGAGGCGCCCGCGGAACTCGTCGCTTTTCGCGGCGAGCTCCTCGTCGGAGAGCTTCTCGAGCTCGGCGCAAACCTCGTTCACACGCGCGATCGTCGGCTGCGCCTTCTTCCACTCGCGCGCGTGCTTGGTACCGATGAACTTCTTGAAGAGCTTACGCAGCATGGGATCCAGCTACCGTGGAGGATGTCGATGAGGCCGGGGATTCGCCCGGACGGAATCGTTCAACGTACCAGAGGGTCCGGAGGGGTTCAAGAAACGCATGATGAGGATCGGGCA
>CAZFNT010000799.1:0-1627 GCA_964520315.1 uncultured Gemmatimonadota bacterium | reverse complement strand
ACGAGTGTCACCGTGGCCCCGCGAAGCTCCAGATCCAGCAAGCAGAGCTGAAACCCAACTCCGGCGGGCACGGAGGCGACGACCAAGAGCGCCGCCGCCCACCCTCTTCGCTTCCAGCGCCTCCCCGTGAGCGCTATCAATCCCAAGATTCCCAGCCCGAAGAGAAGGGCGGGCCCCGCTCGATCCAGGGCCGGTTTGGCCAAGTAGAGCCAGCGCCACTCCGGGTACGGCGCCGGGCCGCGCAAGTAGGGGGTGAGGTCGACTCGAATCGCCCACACCAGCGTCAACGAAGCCGCGACGAGCAACACCATTCGAAACGCGGCGCGACGGGCGTCGGGGTTCACGCGCTAACGCCGGAGCAGCAAGAGCGTGCGATCGTCCGAAGGGGGCGCCCCTTCGGTGAATCGATCGACGTCCTCTAGAATCGTCCCTAGCGCTCCATCGAGGCTCTCTCCCGCGAGCGCGCGGGCGATGATCGCCTCGAGCCCCGTCATGCCCAGTTCCTCGTCGTCCCCCTCATCATCCTCGTCCTCGTCACAATCTCGATAGGCCGAAGGCGCCTGCGCCTCGGTCAGCCCGTCCGTGTAGATGGCGAGCGCGCTGCCCTCCTTCATCGTGCGCCGCTCGACTTCGTATTCGGCCGAGGGCATCACACCCAGCAGCAGTCCCCCTTCCGAGAGCTGAACCGCTTCCCCCCCCTGGGGCGAGAAGAGCAGCGCCGGATCGTGACCGGCGGAGCAGGTGGAGAGCTCCGATGAGGCTGGGTCGTATCGAGCGAAGAAGCAGGTCGCGAAATGGGCGGCGTCGGTCTGCTCCCAAACCAGAGAGTTTATGCGACACGCGATCTCGTCGATCGGGAGACCGGTGCGGGCCAGAGTTCGAATCGCGGCCTGGATCGATGCGGCGAGCAGGGCGGCCGGCACACCCTTATCGGTCACATCGGCCACCGCGAAGAGCGCCGAACCGTCGTCGAGGCGAACCGCCTCGAATAGGTCTCCGCCCACCTCTCGCGATGGCTTTGTAAGCGCCGCGATCTCGATGCCGGCGATTTCGGGCAGGCTCTGCGGACTGAGCCCCTGCTGGATCGTTCTAGCGATCGCCAGCTCTCTGTCGAGCCGCTGCCTTTCCAGCGTGTCCTGGAAGAGGCGCGCGTTCTCGACCGCACCCAGCGCGACCGAAGCATGAGTGGAGATCAGCCGCCGATCGTCACGGCTCAAGGTCTTGCCCGACATCGGGCGCCCCACCACGATGAGTGCCGACAGGCCGGAAGGCGCCTTCATCGGCAGGATCGCGCCCAGGCGCTTGGCGGCGGGCAGACCGGCCACGGAACCCGCCACGTTCCAGTCCCCAGTCTCTTCCCCCGGGGCCGGCAACGCGTCGATGAGCTCGTCACTCAGAGCCGCACCCTTCTCGACGACCGGAGTCCAGCGCTTCCCCTCGGCGAGAAGAACCGTGACCCGAGAGATGGCGAGGCCGCCCATGAGCGAGAAGACGAGCAGATCGAGGATCTCCCTCTCCTCGATCGTCGCCGCCGACTGCTTGCTGAGCTCGAAGAGGCTCTGCAGCTCGGTGTTCCGGCGCTCGAGATCGTCGTTGATCGTCGAGAGCCTGGCGCAATCCTGGGCGT
>CAZFNT010000798.1:0-1633 GCA_964520315.1 uncultured Gemmatimonadota bacterium | reverse complement strand
CCCGAATTGGATGCGATTCGGCGGAAAATCGTGCCCGGGCGCGATCGTGGCGGCCAACACGCGGATGTCGCGTCCTGCCACGTCCCTGGCCAGCGTTCCCTGGCTCGACTCACCCGCTATCTCTCGTCGGGGCGCTCGAGAGCTTGTGACTATATCGAAACGTCAGGCAGCGGACAGGCGCTAGCTCCGACGGATGAGTACCCGTAGTATTTGGGCATGCCCTAGCCTGATGACATGAGCACATAGCGACACATCACGGAGCCAACATGATGAAACGAATCGATCATATCGGCGTGGCCGTCCCCTCGATCGAAGAGGCGATCCCCTTCTATCGCGATGTGCTGGGGCTCGAGTTCGAGGGGGAGGAAGTGGTCGAAGAGCAACGTGCGCGAGTGGCCTTCTTGGCGATCGGGGAAAGTCGGATCGAGCTGCTGGAGCCGACTTCCGATGAGAGTCCGATCGCCGCTTTTCTGCGCAAGCGGGGGCCCGGGATCCACCATATCGCTTATGAATGCGCCGATCTCGACGCCAGGCTGGAGTCGCTGGCGCGCGATGGAGTGCGGCTGATCGACCGGCGGGCGAGGCGGGGCGCGCACGGGATGCGGATCGCCTTTCTGCATCCGAAGGGGAGCGAGGGGGTGCTGACGGAGCTTTGTGAGGGGCCTAGCGCAGATACGGGATCTGACGGCTCGCCTCGGGAGTGAAACGCAGGAGCACCTCGAGTGCGCGGCGGTGGCCCTCGGCTCGGGCGCCTTCGTCCAAATAGTGGAGGGCGGCCACGTCTCGCCAGCGCAGGAGCTCTCGGCGGAGAGGGCGGCGTGTGCGCACGGCGATGGTGAGGTCGGTGAGGTTGAGGACCCGCTCGTAGCAGCGTCGTGCTCCCGCGTCGTCGCCGGCTCGGATTCTGGCCGTGCAACGGTTCATCTCGTTGGCGATCATCAGGATCTGGCGCGTCAGATCGAAGGTGGCCCAGCGTTCCTTGCTTAGTCCTGAATGCTGGCTCGCTCGGGTCATGGCAGTGCTTCTCCGCGACCGATCAGGTCGAATGTGATCGCTCGAACCAGCTCTCGCACACCGTCGTCCTCGATCAACATGCCCGGATTCCCTCTGGTCGGTCGGATGTTGATCAGAGAGGTGTACTCGATGCACTCCGCTTCGCCCAGGCCAGGGTAGTAGTTGGCGCCCCAGAGATGGGCCTGTTCGCTGCCTCGATCAAGCAGCAATTGCTCGGCGTCGGAATGAAGCTCCCCGCCGATCGCTGCGATCCGCCGGTCGACATCGACCACGTATTTCACCATCTCCCCGAACCAGTACGCGACCAGCGGGACGAGATCGACCGGGGCGATCTTCTCTTCCTTGACGACGATATCTGGGGCTGCTTCGCTCACCGATCCGCCTTTCATCCTTCACCAGCGGGGACCGGGACGATTCCAGATCCGGTGCACCCGGCGTTATGATTCTCGCTTGTAAGTCCTGGGCCAAAGGCCTCAACACAGAAGACGTAACGCGGAGACGAGATTAGTGGCAACGCCGATGAAGCTGAACGGAAAAGGGCTGACGATCGACGATGTGGTGAAGGTCGCGCGGCATGGCACGAAGGTCGCGATCGGGCCGAAGGCGATCGAGCGGATCA
>CAZFNT010000797.1:0-1643 GCA_964520315.1 uncultured Gemmatimonadota bacterium | reverse complement strand
CAGCCCCGGCGGCCCAGAATCACCGGATTCCGTAGAATCTGGGCACACTGGTCCAACAGGCGAGGGTGAACCAGTAAACCTGCCCAAATCGCCTATGCTCTTCTCACACGTTTGATTGGAAAAAGTCGATCTCTTCCTGGGGCGGGGGTCGCGCTGGTGCTGCCTGGGGTATCTCGGTCGGAAGGTGCATCGACTCGAGGATTGTCCGGTTGGTGTCGGGCTTGGTGATGAATGCCACGAGTCGCAGACGCCCATCGGGGCAGTTCGGGCACTTCAATCCATCGATATCGAGAACTCGGGCCAGAAGCTGCGCCCAAGTCCGCTTCGATCTCTGCCGTGCAGGAAAGTCCGGGATCTCTGGCTCGGCATCGCACCCACCCACGACAACCGATCGACCGGTGGAACCCGCAGGCCTCGGCGAGCGCCTTGGGCGATCCGACCCGCGGCGGACGCGGCCGCAAACTCCAGCTCGAGTGGGGCTTCCTCATCCGGCCCAGACCGGCGGCCGCTGCATGAGGGGCAGAACCCTCGGCCCTTGCAGGAAAATGGGAGCAACCGGTTGTAACGACAACTCAGGCATTCGAGCCGCGCGAGTCCCAGCTCGATCACCCCACATTCAAGAAGGCCCGCAGCTCCTTCTTCACGAATCCCGGCAACTCCCGTCCGCCCGACTCCGTTCGCTCGATGAAGGTCTCAAGGTGCTCCTCGAGCACGCCATAGAGCACGGTCTCCCGGGCGCGGCGAGGAGCGTAGGCGGGGCCGGAGAGTGCGAGAGCTGGGAACATGCCGACAAGCGCGGGGGCACAGGACGTGCCGGCGTGCACTGGGCGGCGGCCAGAGCCGCAAGTCGGGGCCGTCGGACTCGCGGCCGCGGCGTCTCGCGACGAGATTTGGTGAGATACCCGGGGTAGAATGTGATGGGCGCGGTGCTTCTCGGGGCGCGCGGAGCGACGGGGCCGGGCGCGGGGTAGCGAGAGACCGGAGCCGGATTGGATCGATGATCGTGACGCCACGGATGCGATGGACGGTGTGGGTTCTCGTCGTGCCGGGACTGAGCGCGGCGAAAGGGCCGACGCCCGAGGCGCTCGTCCCGGCGACCTCCCCGGTGTTCCTGCCGGCGCCGGCGAATCTTGTCGAGAATCCTGGGTTCGAGTCCGGCGCGCTGGAGCCGTGGGCTCCCTGGGGCGATGCCCGCGTGTCGGCCCTCCCCGGGGACGTGCGCAGCGGCGAGTGGGGCGTGGCGCTGCCGGGCCCCTCGTCGATCCAGCAGGTCGTCCCCGTCGCCCCCTCCACCTGGTACACGCTCCGCATGCACGGAAGGGTGGACGCCTGGGGCATCAAGGCGTATGCCGGCGTCTCCGAGTACGGGTACGCGGGTTGGAAGGAGGTCCCGATCACCTGGACCGACTTCCAGGAGCGCACCCTCACCTTTGAGACGGCCCCCTGGGCCACGAGCGCCAAGCTGTTCTACTGGCACTCCGATCCAGCGCTCTACGCGGCCGGCGATGATTTCGTGCTGCATCGGCGCCCCGATCCCCCGTCCCAGACCTGGTTCGATCCTCCACCCCTGTACCGCGGCGCCGACCTCTCCTACGTGAACGAGATGGAGGACTGCGGGGCGGTCTACTACGACGGGGGTGTTG
>CAZFNT010000796.1:0-1645 GCA_964520315.1 uncultured Gemmatimonadota bacterium | reverse complement strand
GGACCTGGATACTCTCGAAGAGCCCTGGTTCGGAGCCGGCGAATGTATCGATCACGTGCCTGGCGACATATCCGAAGGTGCAGAGCCCATGCAGGATCGGCTGAGGGTAGCCGAAAGCGCGAGCGACGTTTGGATCGGCGTGCAGCGGATTCCAGTCCCCGGAGAGGCGATAGAGCAGCGCCTGGTTGGCGTCGATGGTCTGCTCCACTCGCGCGTCGGGGGAGCGCTCGGGCGGGATGTTGCGCTCTTCCGAGGAGCCTCGTTCGCCGCCCCAGCCGCCGGCGCCACGGATCACCGCGGTGAAACGGTTGACGATCAGCTCCGTGCCCTGCTCGTCGAAGCTGCGGGTCTCCAGGATCATCAGGGCGTTGTCACCCTTGTCGAATATATCGACGATCTTCGAGCGATTGGTGAGCCTTGCCTTGGGCGGCAGAGGCAGCTTCACTTCGGTGTACTGCTCGCCGTGCAGCAAGCGATCGATGCTGTAGTAGCAACCCGGCGCCATGGTCCCGGTGCGCACCATATCCAACAGCACGGCCAAACCGGGGATCACACCGAAAGTCGGCAGCACGCGAAATCCCTCGGTGTGCCGTTCGTAGACCAGCTGCAGATCGCGATTCTCGCCCGGCTGCTGGGCGGCGCCCACGCCCAAGGCGTAGATCGCCACGTCGCGCTCGTCGTAGCTGGTGGTCGATTCCGGGAACTCGTAGCCGAGAGCCAGATCGAGATCGATCAGCTCGTTCCCCCCTTTGCTCCTGCCGGCATGGACGTTGGCCATGATCGGCGCCAACGAGGCGGCGACATCGGATGGATGTGTCGTTTCCTCGAATGAGGTAATCGAATCCCATGCCGCGCTCACCGCCTCCGGGGTGATCGCCCGACCGATGCGGAAGGTCTTGCCCGCGGAGCGCTCCCAGCGCAGCTTGGCGAAGAAACCACCCCCCACTTCGAAAAGCGCCCCCGTCTCCGAGCAGCTCTCGTGACAGAGATAGGCCACCAGCGCGCTGACGTAGGCCGGGTCGAGCGCCTCGATGGTGTCGGGCGGGAGCACCGTTTCCGTCAGCCGCGATCCCGCCACGGGCGCGACCGTGTTCACCAGGATGTCGCGCTTCTTCCCTTCCAGGGCCAGGGTCTGCGCCATTCCGACCAGCCCGAGCTTGGCGCTGCTGTAGTTGGCCTGACCGAAATTGCCGTAGATGCCGGCCGCCGACGCGGTATGGACGATGCGTCCGTACTCCTGGTCGCGCATATGGGGCCAGGCGGCATGGTTCACCTTGAAGGCGCCGTGCAGGTGCACGCGCATGATCAGCTGCCAGTCCTCCTCGCTCATTTTGGCGAAGCTGATGTCGCGCAGTATGCCGGCGTTGTTGACCACGATGTCGACGCGACCGTAATGGTCGATCGCACACTGGACGATCTTCTCGCCATCTTCGACCGAGTCGTAGCTGGCGACCGCCGCTCCGCCCGCCTCCTTGATTTCGGCCACCACCGAATCGGCTGCTGCGGAGGACTGCCCGCCTCCGGTTGCGGCACCGCCCAGATCGTTGACGACCACCGACGCGCCGCGCGCGCCGAAGAGCAGCGCGTGGCTGCGTCCGAGCCCGTTGCCGGCCCCGGTGACGAGGGCGACCTTGCCGTCGAAGCG
>CAZFNT010000795.1:0-1645 GCA_964520315.1 uncultured Gemmatimonadota bacterium | reverse complement strand
GGCCGAGCGATGCACCATCTCGGGAAACAGAATCACGGCCTTCGATTCGGGGAGTGGCGGTGGAGTGCGCGCAGATTTGGGCGCCCGAGCGTCCTTCATGGATTGTGTGATCGAGGAGAATCTCGTCGAATCTAGCGGCCTAGCTTCAGGCGGCGGCTTGAGCGCCGACTCGGCGACCCTGCTTCTCGAATCCTGTGCGATCCAAGACAATGCACTCCTCGCCGCGTCGTTGCGTTTTGGGGCGGGCATCAGCGCTTCCGCATCGCGCGACACGGTGAGAATCGTTCGTTGCGACATTGTCGGCAATTGGGGTGCCTTAGTCACGGGCGGCTTGTCCCTGTCTGGCTTCAACGGATTCGCACAGGTGGTCGGCTCCTTGATCGCCCACAACGAGGCGGAGGAGCGAGCAGCGGCGAGCCTCGGCGTTGGTACCGTGATGGAAAACTGTACGCTCTTCGGCAACTCGGGGCCTGGCCCGAGCCTCTATGCGAGCACCTACAGCAGTCCGATCCGCATCTCGGGCTCGATTCTCTGGGGCAACGACGGAAACGAGATCGAGGTGGGCGATGGTGAAGTTGGTGTCGATCACTGCATCGTGGAGGGCGGTTGGCCAGGTGAGGGGAACTTGGATCTCGATCCTGTCTTTCGCGGCCCTCACGATCTGCGTTTGTGGGCGCGCGAATGCGGATTTACCGACACTTCTCCCGCCGTCGATGCCGGTATTCCTGAAGTAGCGGATCTACGCCTCGGCTGTGATTTCGGACTGGGAACCTCGCGATCCGACATGGGAGCATACGGTGGGTTGGGAGCGGGCAGGGAGTAGCTGCTCTTGCCCCACCGAGACCCCAGTTGATCACGGTCCATTCGGTCCCGAGCTTCCTTCCCGGAACGTTGGACAATCTACGCTTCGAGTTTGCGATGGCGAGCACCGGCGATGAAGAGGGCGACGCCCCTTGCCGGCTCGGCGGTCTTGAAGGCTCAGTGGCGTCGTGCCGATTCGGGCCGGCGTGCCGGCCTACTTCGCTCCGCTCGGACTCTCGATACGCATGCGCGAAGGGGATCGCCTCACCGGCACATTCCTCTCTCTGGTCGTTTAGACTCATTGTGCAAAGCAAAGGGCTGGGGCCAAGCTCGGAACCCAACGGGCTTCCCCAAAGGAACAGGAATATCATGCGAATCGTACCGATCTCGAGCCTCGCGATCCTCCTCCTCGTGTCGAGCGCGCAGGCGAGACTGCTGGAATTCGACGCCAACCAGATGGTCACGGCCTCCCACACCTACGCGGAGAACGACCGGCCTCGCATCGCCTTCGGCTCCGACGGCACCAGTCACCTCATCTGGGCGGCTGGCACCCAAGGCGATGAAGACCTGCTGTATGCCGCGGCCAGCGCTGGCGGGCCCTTCGGCGCCGTCACACTCCTCTCGCCCGGCGGTGGAGGCGTGGCGTCCGGTGGCGGCTCCGGCCCAACGCTGCGCGCCTCGGGGTCTCTTCTTGCCGCCGGCTGGGAAGACCGCGCCAACCCGAAAGGAATCTGGGTGAACCGCTCCTCCGACGCGGGCGGCACTTGGGAGCTCGCCCGTCGCGCCGACACGGGAGGCACCGATCCTCGGTCCTTTCAAGCGGTCGGTCTCTTCCCCAACGGCC
>CAZFNT010000794.1:0-1646 GCA_964520315.1 uncultured Gemmatimonadota bacterium | reverse complement strand
CTCGATCTCCGACTTGGCGAAAGACGAAAACCCGGTTTGAATGGCCTATCCGCATCGATCTCGGCTCCGGTCCGTCCGCGTTCGGGATCCTCTTCGGGTCGGTCTTTCTGGTTCAGACGGTCACCTTCGCTCTTGTCGCGATCGCCCAACCGAGACCGAAACGCGGCACCCTTTTGTTTTCGCTGAGCGCGGCGACAGTGGCGTTGATGCTTTTCCTGCTCGCACATGAATTGTCGCTGAGAATCGTGTTTACGCTTCCTTTGGGGGTAGCGACGGGTTTGGCGTACCATGCCTCTCTGCACGAGAGCCTCGATCGCTCCGACGGTCGAGGTCGAGCCGCGGGCCTGCACGAGACACTGCTCGGCGCAGGAAGCTCGACCCTCCCACTGCTCGGCGGTGCGCTCGCGGCGTTCTCCGGCGCGCTCGCGGCACCCTTCATGCTGGGCATCGCATTCCTGCTCGCGGGAATTCTCGTGGTCGCGACGGACCGGTTGCGCTCCTCGGCGCCCCGTCTCGAGCGACATGATCCGCCCGATCGGTAGCCGCAGAATCAGGCCGCCGCGTCCGAACCCCGACCGATGGCTTTCTGAATCTTCTCATCGATCACGGCTGGTGTGATCGGCTTGAGCGCATACGCATCGGCCCCGGCCCTCAACGCTGCGACCACGTGTTTCTTGGATGCATAAGCCGAGACCATGATGAAGGAGAGGTCTTCGAATCGAGTCTCCGCTCGCAAGTGCTGCAGAAGATGCTGTCCATCGATCCCGGGCATCTTCAGATCGCAGAGAACCACGTCGATGTCTTGTCGACAGATCGTACGGAGCGCGATCTTGGCATTGTTCGCGACCTCGATCCGCTTGTAGCCCAGAACCCGCAGCAGAGCGCTGAGATTCGCGAGCGCTTCCGGAGCGTCGTCCACGATCAGAACCGTGATGTCGCGTTGTGCCATCGTCTTATTCTCAATCCGTCCTTGAAGCGGCCGGTGACCGCGATCCCACCCACGTTGCCCGGACCTCATCTCTGTCATCGACAATCCGCGCCACGCGCTTTATTGCAGGATCGCGCGAGGGTCGAGCGGCCCCAGAGGTGATCGTCACGCGTCGATACCCTGCAAAGCGAGTGCGGCCCCTCGCGGTCACGCCAGCGCCTTTTCCACCGCCACCCGCAAATCGACATCGTCACGCTCCGCGACCACCCCGCGCAGGCGGTCCACGAGCGCCTCATCGTGGCGATGGATCGCCAGAGCGTCGATCGCTTCGCGGGCGCTGGGCCCGTCGGCCTTCGCCACCATGCCGAAGAGATGGTCGAACGCGGCGTCCGTGCGCGCGGTGGCGAGCGCGAGAAGGGCGATTCCATGAAGCGCTCCGGCGTCGCGCGACCAGCCGATCAAGAGCTCGACCGCGGACGGATCGTGGGACTCGCCCAGTGCGAGAGCGACCGCTTCCACCTGCTCTGCTTCGGGCGCGCGGAGCAAGCGCTCGGCCAGATCGAGGGCGGCCGCGGGATCCAGACGCAGAAGAGCGCGCATGCACTCCGAGATCACGGCCGGATGCTCGTCCCCCAGAATCAGCTTGTGCCGCAGAACCGGTCCGGCCTGGGGATCCTCGCTGTAGGCGAAGGCCCGAGCCGCGGCAATTCGCGCGCCG
>CAZFNT010000793.1:0-1647 GCA_964520315.1 uncultured Gemmatimonadota bacterium | reverse complement strand
ACCAAGTCGCGTCCCCCTCGATGATCTCGCCGAAGTCGTCGCGGTGGAAAGACCGGACGGAGATCTTGTCCCCCTCGATTTCGAGGCGATACATTGCCTTCGGATGCGCTGGCGAGTGTGTGTGCAGCTTCGATGGTGGAAAACTGCTCCGGTCGAGTCGCGCGAGCTGCGCATCGAGCTGATCATATCGGGTCTTGTTGCCCGCCAGGTTGCTCTCGAAGGTCTCGCGCAGAACGGCCAGAGTGACGGTCTCACCAGCTCCGCCGGCCAGCCTGGCCTCCAATGCGGCGCGCACACCCGGGATCAACGCGCGCTTGGCGGCCAGATCGGCTTCGAGCCTCGCCAGCTTGTCGCCCAGCTCCCCGCGCATTGCTTGGAGCGCTTCCGCGAAGCCTGTCGCGCGATCAAGCCTGGGCGCCTGATCCGACGCGAAGCGCGATTTCAGCTCTTCGCGCGCCTTGCGATGCGCTCCTCTCTGGCTCTCGGGCACGACCTCGCTGAGGCTGTCGAGCTGAGTGTTCCACGATGATGCCAGCCCGTACAAGAAGTTCGAGATTCGGCTCAGATCGACCGGCCGATCGTGGATCTCCGGCGCGTCTTCTCCGACTGCTTCGGCCTGATCGATCGGCATGCCAAGAACGCCCGGGGTGTCGAACAAGAAGCAGTACTTCAAGCTGTCGGTGTGATTCGACATGTCGCGGGCGATGTCGGGATCGCGGCTCCCGTCGCGCAGATACTCGGCGACGGTGCCGAAGAGGCTCTCGTACCCCTCCCGCCGCTCGAGGAGATCCGCCCGATAGTCCAGAAAATTGCTGATCGACTCGAGCGACTCGTTCGCATCGGAATCGCCCCCGAAGAGGAAGCAGAAGCGAAGGCTGTCGGCGCGGCGCCCGGCCAGCCTCAGCGCCTCGGGCCAACGGCCGCCAGATTCCAAATACGTATCGAGATCCACGAGCGATGTCTGGAACTTCTCGCGGGCGGGGATCAGTCCCCGCGTGAGGTAGAGCGCTTCGCGATAGGCGTTGTGCGCCTCGACCTGATCCGGATCGGTCCGAAAAACCAACTCGAGGCTGTCTACCTTCGAGGCGAGCTTGGCGAAGTCAGCGGGCTCGATCGCGTCGCTGCTCAGCGCATCGGCCACTTCGTCGAAGAGCCGACGGAACTCGCCCGCACCGGCCTGTATATCGGCCTGATACCTGAGAAAGCGGTAGACCGAGTCGGCGATCGCGACGTAGCTGTCCTTGATGGCCAGGTCTTCGACGTACTGAAGGTACTCACGGAGCTTGCCCGCCTTCCGCGCCGCACGATCCACGTCTTCCAGCGGATGCTCCAGAGTTTCGAAAAACCCGCCCAGCGAATCGAGAACCACCCGGTACCGCTCCGTCTGCCAGCCCAGGAAAAGCTGGAGCGAGTCGAGCGTGCCGATGTACTCCTGCCGCTCGCCATAGGCCCGATTCTCGAAGGTGACGATGTCGAGCATCTCTTTGCGAGCCTGGGTCTTCTCGTGCTCCGCCCTGGACATCGCCCTGCCGGGGATCACGATCGATGTGACGAGGCCGGCGGTGGCGAGCAGGATCAGGAGCCAGTTGACGGCTCCTCCGATTTCGCGCTGGGGACGCATGCAGGCTCCTCTTGGAGGGGGTTCGA
>CAZFNT010000792.1:0-1652 GCA_964520315.1 uncultured Gemmatimonadota bacterium | reverse complement strand
ATCGAGCCGAAACAGGTTGCGGTCGACCTGCAGGTTGGCGGCGATGGGGCCGACGCGGGTTCGACCGATGTCGACCCGATCGATCGAGATGAAGTGGTCGTTGCCGAGAAATGCCTGGTGTTCGTGGTACAGCCACCGAGAGTAGGCACTCTGAGTTGCGTTGCGGAGCGTGCGGTCGGCCAAGCCGGCGCGCATCGAGACCTCCTGGTAGATCGGGACACTGCCGTTGATCTCGCCGATCTCGACCTGCTTGCTCGGCACCTTGATGACGACATCTTCGAAATTCACCTTCGCCGTGCTGCGGATCACGTCAAAGTCCGCCGATCGGATCGAAAAGGGCACGGAGATTCGCCCTCGACCCGAGACGGCGCTTCGGGGCTCTCGTGCATATGCTTATCC
Source organism: uncultured Gemmatimonadota bacterium (assembly GCA_964520315.1). GTDB lineage: Bacteria. The sequence continues at coordinate 1,253 of CAZFNT010000792.1, read as the reverse complement.
CAGAGCTCCTGAGCGCTGCTACCGTAGAAGGGCACGTTGCCGGTCAGCATCTCGTAGAGCACGCACCCGAAGCTGTAGATGTCGGCCCGCGTGGTGACGTCTCGGCCGCTCACCTGCTCTGGGCTCATGGTGTAGGGGCTCCCAGCGATGTAACCCGGGTTGGTGGCGACCTCCCCGAGGTCGGGGAGATCCGCGGTCGGTCGGATCACCTTGGCGATGCCGAAGTCGAGCAGCCGAACACTGTATCCACCTTCATCCGTCGGTCCCTCGGCGAGGAACACGTTTTCGGGCTTGATGTCTCGATGAATGATGTCGATCGCGTGGGCGGCGCCGAGGGCCCCGCCGGCTTCGAACATGATCTTGTAGATTTCGAGGATCGGGAGTGTGCGCTCGCGCTCCAAGCGAGAGGAGAGATCCTCCCCACGAAGGTATTCCATCACGATGAAGTAGCCCACGAGATCTGAGAGGCCGTAGTCGAAAACCGACGTGATGTTCGGGTGGTCGAGCAGCGCCTGAGCGCGGACTTCTCGCTCGAAGCGGGCGACCCATTGAGGATCACTCGCCATGTCTTCCGCGAGGATCTTCACCGCAAGCTCCCGGGGCATTCTCTCGTGGACCGCCCGGTACACCAAGCCGAATGAGCCGGCGCCGATCTGGGACTGCAGTCGGTAACGCCCATCGATGACGACTCCGACCAGTGGATCCTTCGGGGCCCCCTCCTGAAGCATCGCGCCGTCACGCGTGCAGTACTTCTCTTCCTCCCCGTAGACGGTGCCACATTGGGGACATACCTTCTTCACCGGCAACCCCAAATCCCGACCCTTACCCTTTGATTGTGTGGCATGCGCCCTCCCGGGTGGCGCTGCCCCCGACGGGATGAATACTACACGGGTCGTCCTCGCGACCACAACCCGCCGGAAGGAATATCGGTCTCCCGGCCCCGCTTACACCTGTGTATGCTTCCCGGGGATCCCCGGAGTTCGTACCACCCACCTGCGCTTGCCCATTTACGCCGCAGTCCGCAAGCGGTAAGCTCCGTCATCATATTCCGCGTCACAAGAGGCCCCGGTACATGAGCGAAGAAGAATCTCCAGAGAAACCCAAGCTAGGCATCATCGGGCGCATCAGAGCATTCTTCAAGAGGCACCACGGCAAAATGTGGTGGCTGCATTCGGCGTACGCATTGGCCTTGGGTGCCTTGGTCGCCACCTTCGCGCAGAAGGGGTTCGAACACGCCCGCATCCTGGTCCTCA
>CAZFNT010000791.1:0-1663 GCA_964520315.1 uncultured Gemmatimonadota bacterium | reverse complement strand
TCAGCTCCGGATTTCCCGCCCACCAGGGGTCGTCCCCCATCTTCTGAAGGGCGATGAAGAGCTGGGCCGGGTCCGGAGGCTCCGAGATCGTCTCGGCCAGTAGCCCGGCGCTCCAGTCGCCACCGAGCTCACGCACGTGGCTGAGGCCGAGACCCCAGATCGCGAAGGCGCGATTCTCGTCGGCATCGGGATAGAGCGAATGAAAGAAAGCGATTCGCTCCGCGTCTCCCAGATGATCGATCTGCGCGCCGATCCTGCCGTGCAACCCGAATCCGTGCCCGAGCTCGACCTCACGGTGCAGGCGGGCGGACACCAGGCGCAGATCGGCGATCATCCGATTCCTCACCGTCATCCCTTCCGTCATCGCCATCGTGTTCTCGACGTCCCAGCCCCGATAGAAGAGCTCATAGGAGTCGCCCGAGAGACCGAGCGTGGTGTTGCGGGCGTCGTTTTCCATTCGCATCATCGCCGAACGCATGCGAAGGCCGTTGTCCATGAAATGGTGTGTGCGGTTGGCATAGAGCTTCTGCCCCCGCCAGCCCAGATAGGCCGAAACGAGGTCGTTCTGCCTTTCGTCCATCCGCAGGTAGGGAAATGCGACATCTTGCGTGGAGGAGATACTGGCGCCCTGAGTCCAGTCGTTTCGCTCGCGATGGACCGCGAGCTCCCAGAGGTAGTGGGCGCGATTCTCCCTGTATCCGTAGAGGTCGACGAAACCGCGCCCGCGGGCGTCGCGATGACCCGATCCTGTAAGCACGCGGCCCGTTAGCCGGCTCCCCGCCAGATCGGCCGCGATGGCGAAATCGGCGAACTCGGTGCCTCCACCACCCGCGGAGAAGGCGCCGCGCAGCTCTCGGTCTGGGTTCGGTGCTTCTCGGTGGAACTCGACCTGCCCTCCCAGCCCAGAGCTGGCAGTCGCGCTCGATTTGCTCAGCGCGACGCCGTCGATCTGGAGCGGATTGACACGAGAGCAGGGTGTATCCATGCGGTTAGGACACGCGGACGGATAGCGCTCACCATCGATGACTACGGCGATGTCCCCCCGTTTGAAGCCCTCGGCGTAGAGGTCGCTGGCCATGTCGCTCCCCTTTCGCACCAGATCGAAGCCGGAGCGGTCGAGGATGCGAGGGGTGTCGGTCTTCGACGACAGACGGGCCGTCGTGCCGAGGTCGATCCGGCGTCCGTGGACGATGATCGGCTCGAGCCAGTAGCGACGTGAGATGCCGTGTTCATCCACGACGAGGGAGTCGCCGACGACCTCCTGCGCCTCGGCGGGGAGCAGGGCGACCAGCAGCGCGAGCGTCAGGTGAGCGAAGGCTCTCATGGTCCGGATCTCCAGGGCGTGAATCGCGTCGGTGCGCGAGCAGGATCATACGCCGTGCGCAGAGCGCCGCCGGCTTCGAGCGCGTGATCTGCCCCAATCCACGACATTGAACAAATCGGCCACCCCCCCCTCACCGACCGCTTCCCATGAAGAAGGGTCTGGGGAGCAGCATGCCTGTTCTGGCTCTGTACGCTTCCCACCCTGGGTGGCGCGAGATCGATGCTTCGATCAGCAGCATGTTGACGGGAAATATCATCGTCCACCAAAAGGCCAGCACGGCCCACGGAATCCAATGCTGGACGAGCAGCGCAAAGGAGGCGTAGAGCATCATCTCACCCA
>CAZFNT010000790.1:1097-1669 GCA_964520315.1 uncultured Gemmatimonadota bacterium | reverse complement strand
GGACGACATCGCCTCGCGCTTTCCGGCTTGCGCGGCACACGAAGGGCTGACCGCGCCGATTCGGCTCGAAGCGGCCCAGGCGCGGGTGGTCGCTTCGTCGGACGCGGCATTGCTCGAGTACTTCGTCACCAAGAAGGAGACATTCCTCTGGGTCATCCGCCGCGAGCGCGTCGAGGTCGTCCGCCTGGGCATGGGCGAGGAGGAGCTGGAGATGCGAGTCGCGACGGGCCTCGGGCCGGTGCGCCGCTTCTGCGAGACGCGCCAAGTGACGGCACTGCTCCCGCTCCTGCCGGAGCGGCTGCACACCCTCGCGAACGCGGTGCTGGGGCCGGCGTTGCCGCATCTGGAAGGCGTGCAGCGACTCCTGATCGTTCCGTCGGGAGCTCTCTACGAGATCCCCTTCGAGATGCTGGTGCTGGGCCGGCAGGAGGCCCGCTCCGGCGGCACGACGGATGGTGCACCCGACCATTTCGCCCGCGCCGAGTTCGTGGCGGATCGATTCGAGGTCGCCTACGGCCCCTCCGCCACGCTGCTCGATCCCGAGCTCGTCGCCGTGCGGGGGCCCCCCTGCA
>CAZFNT010000790.1:0-1087 GCA_964520315.1 uncultured Gemmatimonadota bacterium | reverse complement strand
AATCCCGAGTCCACCACCGGAACCGCTCTCTCCGACCCCGCCATCTTCGCGCTCGGCGACCCGGTCTACGAAGCGCTCCAAGGGGAGCCCTCCCTTTCCCGCTCCGAGGGGGGAGAGGCTCGATTCGGCCGCCTCCCCGGCACCCGAGAAGAGGTCCGGGCCCTCAAGGGCCTCTTCACCAACGTGCGCGCACTCATGCGCTCCCGCGCCCGCGAGTCCGCCTACCGGCGCCACGCTCCCTCGGCCGACATCGTCCACCTCGGCTGCCACGGAGTGATCGACGCCGACCAACCGGCCTACTCCGGCGTCGTACTCTCCCCCGGCACCCGCCGCGACGAAGATGCGTTCCTGCAGGCGTACGAGATCGCCCGTGTCCACCTCGAGCGCCGCCCGCTCGTGGTGGTTTCGGCCTGTGAGGTCGCTGGGGGAAGGCTCTCGTCCGCCGAGGGGCTGCTCGGTCTCACGCGGTCCTTCGCCGAGGCGGGGGCGGGCTCGGTCGTGGCTTCGACGTGGCCCGTGGACGACGCGGCGACGGCGAGGCTGATGACACATTTTTACAAGGCGATCGCCACCGGCGAGGCGGACCCGGTCGCGGCGCTCGCCGGCGCCAAGAGGGCGATGCTGGCCGAGGCTCGGAAGCCGGCCGGTTCGCAAGAGCGCCGTAGCGGCTCATCCCAATCCCCCCTCCCCCCGGCCCACCCCTACTACTGGGCGGGATTCGGCATTCACGGGATCTCGGCATTGGGCGGCGGGCGCTGAGTCGAGGGCGTACAAGTTGAGGCGGCCCCGATGCGGGGCCGCCTCGTGGGCGCGGAAGGCACGCGCCCTGTCCCCTCGGGACTACCAGCTGCGCTGTGCCGGGGCCGCGTTCGCACGTCTCGAAGGCGGCGGGCAGATCGGACGATAGCCCGCTTGATCGAGATCCGTTCGCGCCTCGCCCTCCCACTGCGAGCGGGCGGTGTGGTCGGCGTGGGCGATCCATTCGACTGCCACGAGCCCAGGCCAGACCTGGGGATTGAGGGCGCGGAAGTCGGGCCGCTTGAAGATCTCGACTAGGTCGAGGTAGGGGCTGCCCTCGCCCGCGGGG
>CAZFNT010000789.1:0-1677 GCA_964520315.1 uncultured Gemmatimonadota bacterium | reverse complement strand
CCCCTGTTGCCAAAAAAACGCCCAGAATCCACCCACTCGAAACCCTGAAGACCCACCTATTCTTCATGGGAAACTCCTTCTCACTCTTCGGGGATCGTCGCGGAGCCCGCCGGTGCACGTCCGCAAAAGCGCAGTGCCTTCGGTACCCATTCAAGATACTTCGATAGATGATAACCCGCGGAGAGGCTTCGAGTCGGGTAATCACTTCAGTACGAAGGCGTAATAATACAGATCGAGCTCGCCCCGAGTCCGACCCCATGACCGAGGCGTTCCCGGCGATTGAAACCTCCGCCGCCTGAGGGGCGGGCTACACTGGGCAATGGGGCATCAGCCGACCCGGAGCCTTCATGAGCCGAACAGCCACCGCCCGATACCCCATCGACGCTCTCTTCTCCTCTCGCAGCTTCTCGTGATCGTCCGCGCCGCGAACCGGTTTGGCGCGTTCGAGGATCGCGTGCAGCTCATCGAGCCTGTTCTCGCCTACTTCACTACCAGCATCTTCTGCGAGGCGGCAACGCGATCTTCGAGCGCCAGCTGAAGGAGATAGACCCCAGAAGAGAGATCGGTGGCGTGGAACCTCCGACTGTGCTCGCCCGCGACCTGGTACCCCTCGTTCAATGTGCGGATCTTCCGTCCCTGAACGTCGTAGATATTCAGAACCACGTGCGCCGGGTGTGTCAACGAGTAGCGGATGGTCGTGGATGGATTGAAGGGATTGGGGAAGTTTGTCACCTGCTGCACGCCACGAGGCGGAGCAGAGGCTTCATCACCGATACCGACCTCGCCGAGCCCAAGTCGGAAGACGCCTCCGCTCTCGGTCCCGATGAAGATATGCGTGGTGGTCACGGTCACCGAAGTAACGTTCCCACCGGTGACTCCGCTCATGTCCAGCGGGATGTAGTTGATGAGATCGACGGAGTAGTATCCATTTTCGCCGAATACCAGCACCATTCCAGCTGTCAGCGCGAAGGTCAAGGTATTGAACCCTTCGTTGTCGATCACCGGGATCCATGTGTCGCCAAGATCGCTGGACATATAAAACCCACCTTGGGTTGCAGCCATGACGACGGATCCGAAAGCGGCCAAGCGTTTCGCCGACAGGGCGTCGCCCAACAGCCCGTTGTTCTTCTCCGTCCAGGTGTTCATTCCATCGGTGGAGAAGTACATGCCTCCTTCCGTTGCGATCACTGTGAATGATGTCTCATCGTCGTCATAGCCACTCATGTCGTTGACCATCAGGCCGTCGCCAGCGATGCCCGTGTTCCTGGTAGTCCAGGGGCCCAGCTCGTCCGCTGCGACATAGACGCCGCCACCGTTGGTTCCGAGCGCCCAATCGGTTTCGTCTGAATTGCTGTCACCGAACCAATAGTAATTGGTATTCCGCGTGCCCACTCCGATCGTCGCGTCGGCATAGGTGGCGTGATCGACCGTCAGGTAGGCCCCGTCTTCGGTTGCCGCCCAGATTACCCGGGGGGCGCCGCCGCCGCGGATGTCGTTGATGGCCGTGGAGCCGATGTCGCCGCTGATGTCTGCCCAACTCGCGCCCCCGTCCGCAGAGCGGAAGATCCCGCCGGCGGTGCCGGCCATCACCGTGTCCACATAGGCAAAGAGAGAGCGTACCGACGTGTCGTCGAGGCCGTTGTTCACTTGCTCCCATGCGGCTTGCGCTGACACCGG
>CAZFNT010000788.1:395-1681 GCA_964520315.1 uncultured Gemmatimonadota bacterium | reverse complement strand
GGTGCGGCCAACGCAGCATAAGGCCAAGAGGCGCATGGCGAAGCGCGCATTAGGTGGCGGATCCTGGGAAACTCGCGAGCTCGCCTTGCGCGAGTGATCAATCGTCGGAGCCGCCCCCCACATTGAATCGATCGATCCGGTCCCGCAGCGTGTTTCGGCTGATTCCCAGCAGCTTGGCCGCCTGTACCTGATTCCCACCGGTCTCTTGAAGAGTGCGACGGATCAGGCTCGATTCCAGCGCCGCGGTGAGTTGGCCATAAACATTGCCTCGGCAGCGCCGCAGCAGATTGGGAAACTGCTGATCGACGATCTGCTCGAACACCCTGACCCAGTCCCCCTCCGTCATCCCGACCGATCCGTCGGAGTCCGCCATTCCGGCGAGCCCAGCATCGAGATGCTCGGGAAGGATCTGATGGCCCTTCGACTTGACGACCGCCGCCTGAATGACGTTCTCGAGCTCCCGCACATTGCCCGGCCAGGGACAGGAGTTCAGAATGTCGATCGTCGTCGGGTGGAGAGACTGGACGTCCTTTCTGAACTTGACGAGATAGCGTCGAAGGAAATGACGCGCCAAAAGCACCACATCCTCGCCTCTCTCCCTGAGCGCGGGCAGGTGGATGTTGATCACCTTGAGCCGGTAGAAGAGATCCCAGCGGAACTCCCCTGCCTTCGACAGCTGCAAGAGGCTCTTGTTGGTCGCCGCGACGACCCGCACATCGACATGAATCGTCTCGTTGCCTCCCACCCGCTCGAAGGCCTGCTCCTGGATCACGCGCAGGACTTTGGCCTGTGTCGACGGAGACATATCTCCGATCTCGTCGAGGAAGATCGTTCCGCCGTTGCAGATCTCGAACTTGCCCAGCTTGCGAGCCTTCGCATCGGTGAACGAGCCTTTTTCGTGCCCGAAGAGCTCCGACTCGAGCAGTGTGTTGGGACCCATGGCGCAGTTCATGACCTGGAAGGGTTTGTCGCCCCGCAGACTGTTGGCGACGATCTGTCGGGCGACTACACCTTTGCCCGTCCCTGTCTCCCCTTCGATGAGCACGGTCGCGTTCGATCGCGCGACCTGCCCGATCGTCTTGTAGATCTCGATCATCTCCGGGCTGTCGCCCAAGAGCGCGCCGGTCGATTCCTCCTCTTCTGAGATGCCGGCGACTTGATCTTGCTCTCGGTGCTCCGCGTACGACTGCGCCGACGCCGACGCCCGCTCGACCTGCGCCAGCAGCTTCTCCGACACATGGTAGTCCGCGATCACATCGAATGCGCCTTCGCCTATCAGATCGATA
>CAZFNT010000788.1:0-385 GCA_964520315.1 uncultured Gemmatimonadota bacterium | reverse complement strand
ATAGGTCTGAGGAGGCGCCACCGAGCGCATGAGCACGATGATCTGAGCAAAGGGAAAGCGCTTGCTCATCTGCTGCACGATATCGGGATCGGACCCTGAGCTCGCATAGCCGAAGTCGACGAGGACCACCTTGATCGAAGAGCCGTACAGCGTCTCGCCCACCCCGTCCATGTCGGAACGGGCGACGTACTGCAGGCCCACCCGCTCGACGGCATCCAGAACTCTCGAACGGGAGCCCGTGTCGGTGTAGACGAGAACGGTGTCCATGCGGAACTCCATCAGACGGCCAAGCCGCGCACCCGGGTCACGCGACAGTCGGTGTCCTGCCCCTCTATCGGACGATCCACCTCGCGGAATCCACTGGGCAGGATGATGCAAGGACTCC
>CAZFNT010000787.1:0-1683 GCA_964520315.1 uncultured Gemmatimonadota bacterium | reverse complement strand
TCTTCACAGGGCGCTGGCCATCGATCCACGGAGTGGTCAACAAGCTGCGGGTCGTTGGTGGCGATCGCCTCGAGCGGGCCTCCCTCTCTCCGGCGATCCAGACCATCCCCGAGCATCTCTCGGAGCAGGGATTCATCTGCGGCGGCTTCACTGGCGACGCCGGGGTCTCGGGCGAGTTCGGCTTCTCGCGGGGCTTCGAAACCTATCTCGACGACGAGAAGTTCGGAGGGCTGCCCCATTCCGTGCCGGCGGCGCTGAGCTGGCTCGAAGCCCACCGATCGGAGCGTTTTTTCCTCTTCCTCCACGGCTACGACGTGCACGGCCAGTTCGATCTGGCTTCGGGCTACTCCGGGCGATTCACTCCCGGCTACCAGGGCTCGATGAAGGGGGGCAAGGACGAGCAGGCCGAGATCCGCGAGCGCTCGCTGCTCTGCTATACCGAGGAGGGCGGCCCGCGCGCATCCGACCTGATGAGCGAGGCCGATTTCGGGTACCACCTCGGGCTCTACGACGAGAAGGTGCAGGCCGCCGACGAGCAGGTGGGCCGTTTTCTCGACGCTCTACGTCGCCTCGATCTGCTCTCGCGCACTGTGGTCATCGTGCTGGCCGACCACGGCGAGGAGTTCGGCGAGCACGGGGGGCTCGATCATGGACCGACCCTCTACCAGGAGATGGTCCACGTGCCGCTGCTGATCCATTTCCCCGGCTACTCGAAGCAGCTCGAGATCAGCGAGCCGGTGCGCGCGATGGACGCCCTGCCGACGGTGCTCGAGGCTCTGGGGATTCCGCTCCCCACCGGGATCGACGCCGTGAGCCTGCTGCCGCTGCTGCGTGGCGAGCCGCAAGAGATCGAGGTGATCGCCGAGACCGATTACCGCCTCTTCGTACACCGCCGCATGCTGCGCGACGGCCCCTGGAAGCTGATCTTCGATCTGCGCAGCGGCCAGCGGGAGCTCTACGACCTGAGCGTCGACCCGGGCGAAGCGCAGGATCTCGCGAGCCGTGCCCCGCGGCGCACCTACGAGATGGAGCAGGACCTGCGGGGCTGGATGCGGCGCGTGCGACAGGCGCCGGAGTCGTTCCGCGACCTGAGTGAGACACCGATCGCGGAGTACTGATCGGGACGCCGGGGTAGTCGCGAGCCTCCCACTACTGTCTCGCGCAAGGCTCCGGTGCGGGCGTGGCCGTGTACCGGTTGTGCGCATTGGGACTCCCCGGCCGGGAGAGCGGTGGTCGAGATCGCGAGAGAGAAGAGGAGGGCGACGCGCATCGTGGGTTGGTTTCGATCAGAAGGGTGGTGGGTCGCCGTCGCTCCAGCAACATTCCTCCCGACGGGGGAGCGGGGGTGGGTCGTAGCTGAGCAGCGCGGAGGCGCCGGTCCCTCGCATCGCCAGGTAACCCGCCTGACCGGAGGTTCCTCTCATGTTCAGTGGAGTGTGCAGCGAAGCGCCGGCGGGGACGAAGCGCTCACCGTCGAACCAGAGGGGGACGAGCTCTCTGCGCCAGTTGTAGGGCCACTTCCCGTTGATCATCCTCACATGTAGGATGCCGTTCATGCTGACGAGGTTCGAGGCATATCGAAAGGTCAGACCTCCTGATTCCACGATCGTCTGTTTGTGAGTCCTGACGGGTTGATAAGGATCGGAAACGTCGTGGACGACGATTGACTTGTCACCCGCTACT
>CAZFNT010000786.1:962-1693 GCA_964520315.1 uncultured Gemmatimonadota bacterium | reverse complement strand
TTGACTTGTCGCGAGATCTGTTCGCATTGATCGTCATATTCCCCATACGGATAGTCCAACCACATCGGTCGTTCACCCAGAACCGATTCGAGCCAGTCAAGGCTCGAATTGATCTCGAAACGTTTCTCGGAGGGCGAAAGCCGCCTGAGCGAAGAATGCGTCATTGTATGGGACGCGATCGCGTGGCCTCTGGCGTCCAATTCTCTGATGTGCGCTTCGGTCATGTACTGGGTTCGGATAAAATCCTCGTCAGCCCCCACGACATCAGAGAAGAGGGCGTCCATCACCGCTATGCAAACCTCCACCGGCAAGGAGACGTTCGTCGCGTATTTGTACCGTTGGTATTTGGCCGAGCCCGGGTGCAAGCCCTCGACCGGCGCCGTTTCGATGCGCTTCCTGACATCGATGCCCAGCTCCAGTTCTTCAGATCTCTCGACAAAGACGTCCGGTAGCCGATCTTCGCCCAGGACGCCTCGCACGAACTGGTTCTTCTGTACAAACGGCGTCTTTCGGTTCACATATGGGTCTCCGATAGGGGCGAAAACCGCAAGCAGTCGATGCTTCTCCAGGATCGGGAGCACCGTTGTCCAGTGATCGATCAAACCGTCGTCGAATGTCAGCAACAGCGCGTTGTCAGGCAAAGACGCGCCGGAGGTGACGCACTCCAACAAGTCCGCGGGACTGACCGGCTCATGAAAACGCAGCAAGTGCTCGAGTTGCTGCTCGAAGTC
>CAZFNT010000786.1:0-952 GCA_964520315.1 uncultured Gemmatimonadota bacterium | reverse complement strand
CTAACGTAGTGATACATGACGGCCATGACGCTCAAATGTTGCCTCCGAACCTATGCGCGCAGCAGGGTCTCGATGCCGTCGCGCACTATCGCGGCCGACGGCAACACCCGCTCTTCCAATGGTCTGGACGAGGGAATTGGGCTGGACATCGCGCCGATACGACGGCCGATTCCGCTGAACCCCTGCTCAATCAACCTGGCCAGCACCTCGGCTCCCCATCCGGATTCCAGGACGCCTTCTTCGACGATCAGAACGCGTCCTGATTTCATAGCCGATTCCTGGATCCCTTCCAACGACAGCGGGGAAAGTTGCGATACCACGACGACTTCCGCCACCGACTCGGTGTCTACGAACACCGCCCTTGCAGCCTCCATCGCCATCGTCGATGTTCGCCCGTACGACACCACCGTGACGTCTCGCTCGTCTTCGCCTGTCAGATTCAGGACCGCGGTCGGATATGCGCCCTCCGTGATCGTCACCTTGAAATCCCCGAGCCATCCATCGACCACGGGCCGCACTCGCTCCGGATACAACAACTTGTTCTCGATGAACAGCACTGGGGCGCCATCGAGCTCGATGGCGTTGCGGAGCAGCGCGCCGGGATCGATTACGCTGGACACGGCAATCACTTTCACGCCAGGCGTGCCCAGAAACATCTTTTCAAGGTTCTGACTGTGGGTCGCCCCGTACCCGCGTCCACCGCCCATCGGTGTTCGAATCACAACATTTGCTGATGATCGACCCGAGGACAGGAAGTGCATTTTCCCAAGAGTGTTGACGATCTGGTCTCCAGCCAAGGCTAAGAAATCCCCGAACATGAGCTCGACCACCGATTTGGAGCCGGCCAGCGCCATTCCGGTCGCCACGCCGACGATGCCAGCCTCGCTGATCGGGGCGCCAATCACACGGTCTCCGTGTCGTTCTGACAGGCCCTTGGTGACCTTGAATGCTC
>CAZFNT010000785.1:623-1697 GCA_964520315.1 uncultured Gemmatimonadota bacterium | reverse complement strand
CGGCCCGGATCTCGCCCGACTGAGCCAAGAGCCGCGCCACCAGCTCCACCTGACCGTCTCTCGCTCCCGCCGCCCGCGCCACACTCCTGGCGTGCAGCGACATATGCCCTCGTTGAATTCCGATCGTCGCCAGCGCGCGCAGCGCCGCGAGGTTCGATGCCATGCCCGCACAGGCCATAGCGACACCGAGATCGGTCGCGTTGTCGACCGAGGCGATCTTGAGCGCCAGGCTGGCGAGGAAATGCACGCGGATGGCACCCCCGACGGTTCCGACCGCCATCGGCATCTCGAGGCGGCCCAGCAGCATGCCCTCTTCGTCGACACACCAGGTGGCCAGAGGCCCGTAGCGGCCATCGTGAGCCGCGTAAGCATGAGCACCGGCCTCGACCGCCCTCCAGTCGTTGCCCACCGCTAGGCAGACCGCATCGACGCCGTTCATGATCCCCTTGTTGTGCGTGACGGCGCGGTAGGGGTCGATCTCGGCGAAGTGAGAGGCCTCGGCGATCTGGTCGCGCACGACCTGCCCCGGAATCTTCGCGATCGCCAGAGCCGCCGGTGGTATTCGTGTTTCGATGCGAACCAGTCTTCGGTCCGCCAGATTGGAGAGGATTCGCAGCCCCGGTCGCCCCCCGGCGAGCCCCGCGATCCGATCCGCCAGCCGCTCGGCGGCGGTGTTCACGAGGTTTGCACCCATTGCGTCCCGGCAGTCGATGGCGACATGGACGACGATCTGCGTCGGATCGCCAGAGAGGGTTCGAACCTCGACCGCCCTCGCCCCTCCTCCGCGCTCGACGAGATTCGGGTGGCAGGCGTTCGCCAGCGCGATCAGCTCCTCGCTCTCGTTGCCGATCCGTTCGATCGCGCCCGCCGGATCGTCCACATCGAGAACCTGCACTTGGGCGATCATCCGCGGGTCATCGGCCTCGGAGACGAAGCCTCCACCTTCGCGAACGATGCGCGCGGCGTTGGCCGCCGCCGCCACCACGGAAGGTTCCTCGACGACCATCGGCAAGACCCGCTCCTTGCCGTCGATCAAGAAGTGAACGGTCACCCGACCTCGAAGGTCCGGGTTTG
>CAZFNT010000785.1:0-613 GCA_964520315.1 uncultured Gemmatimonadota bacterium | reverse complement strand
AGTTGGGGCAGATCGCGAAGGGGAGCTTGTACGTCCCCAAGACGTTCTCGCTCAGATTGTCGGCGTCGGCCAACAGCAACCCGCCCCAATCGAGCGCCCCCAGCTCGTCGTGGTCCATATCGATCCGCTTGCGGAGCTCGCGTCTGCGTTCTTCGATCGAGAGCTTGTAGAGTCCGCTCATTCGAGAAGATGTGCCTGGCTTCATCATGATCCTCCGCGACGCTCTCCGCGCCAGCGGCGAGATCGGCCCGCGGCACGGCGTTCGCAAGCGATCGCACAGTCTTTGGACTTGAGTATGACCCCCGTCGGGCGCTGCGTCGATCGATTCAGGCGCCGATTTCGCAAGAGAACGCCTCGCGCCCGATGTCTCGTTGCGCCGCGATTACCGTCCGTTCGCGCCCGGGAGCCAGCGCGATCACTGAGCCCCCTCCTCCGGCCCCGGTCATCTTTGCTCCCAGGGCGCCAGCGGCCAGGGCGACGTCACAAAGTGTGTCGAGGCCGGGAGTCGAGACGCCGAGCTCCACGAGCAAAGCGTGGTTTCGGTTCATCAGCGCACCCAGCTTCGGGAGCTCCGCGCGCTCTATCGCTCTCCGAGCGGCGCCGGTGACTTCGG
>CAZFNT010000784.1:0-1707 GCA_964520315.1 uncultured Gemmatimonadota bacterium | reverse complement strand
GCGCGGCGGCGGTCGCCGAGGCGCTCTCGATTCCCCTGCTCTCGCCTACCGCCACGGATCCGCGCGTGGCCGGCCTCGGCCGGAACATCTTTCAGATGAACGTCTCGACCACCGCCCAGGGAACGAGAATGGGGCGCATCGCCGCCGATCTCTTCCTTTGTCGTAGCGTTGCGATCGTGCATGCGAATACCGCCTATGGTGAGACGGTTTCGGCCGCCTTCAGGAAGGCGTTCGAAGCGGCGGGAGGCACGATCTCCGGGGCGGAATCGTACGCGGCCGCGGCGCCGATATTCGAGCCGATCGCGTTGCGAATCAAGGAGCTGCGCCCCGATGGCGTGTTCATGCCGATGCCCGCGAGCCATGTCGCGCGGCTGACTCCGCTGCTGCTCTTCCACGATGTGCATGCAGCGCTGCTCGGATCAAACGGATGGGTCTCCGACGAGCTGCTCGGGCTCGGGGACCAATATGTTGGGGGCGCCGTGTTCACTGCGCCTTTCAACGAGCATGCGGCCGACCCCGCCACCCGGTTCTTCGTGCGCCGCTATCGAGAGGCCTATGGCGCGTCTCCCGACCTGGTGGCAGCCTACACCTACGATTGCGTGCGCGCTCTGGTCCATTTCGCGCGCGACGGGGCGAGCTCGCCGGCTGGTTTTCGAGACCGATTGGTCAGCGGAGTCGATTTTGTCGGCACCACGGGGCCGATGGTATTCGACGAAGCCGGCAGATCCGTGGCCGAGCCGCGCGTGGTTTCACTCCACGGTGCTGGGGTCTTTCCGGTGGGTAGTCCACCGGCTCTGGAGCTTCTTCCATTCCAGTTCGACTGGGAAGCGCCGCGGCCATGATGGGCGGCGAGTCGGTGGATCGTGCGGGAGAGCTGCGCAATCTGCTGCGTGAGTTCGGCAGGGTCGTGGTTGCGTTCAGCGGGGGCGTCGATTCGTCTCTGCTACTACACGCCGCCAGCGACTCGCTCGGTGCCGACCACGTCATCGCGGTCACCACGGAGTCTCCCGCTGTTCCACCCCGTGAGATCGAAGAGGCCCGCGGCCTCGCCGAGCTGATCGGCGTTCCCCATCGCGTGATCCGCTCCGACGAGCTGAGCCGCCGCGGTTACGCCGCCAACGAGGGAGACCGCTGCTACCACTGCCGCGTCGAGATGTACACGCTCATCGGAGCGATCGCCCGCGCCGGGTTCGAGGGGACCGTGATCGACGGCAGCAACGCCGATGACGAAGGGGACTACCGGCCAGGCATGACGGCCGCGGCCGAGCTGGGGGTCCGCTCGCCCTTTCGAGAGCTCAGGATCACCAAGGGTGAGATCCGCGCCATGGCGAGGGCGGCGGGGTTGCCGAATTGGAACAAGCCGGCGCAGCCCTGTTTGGCGTCTCGAATCCCCGCCGGCTCTCCCGTGACCGTGGCGAAACTGGTCCGGATCGATCGATCGGAGCAAGCGATTCGCGCCCTGGGCATCGAGATCGTGCGTGTGCGCCACCACGGCGAAGTGGGGCGTGTCGAGATCGGCGTCGAGGATTTTTCCCGTGTCGTCGCCTCCCCTCTGAGAGAAAAGCTCGTGGAGGCGCTTAAGGCTAGCGGTTTTCGCTTTGTGGCGATCGATCTGGAGGGCTACCGTTCCGGCAGCGTGAATCCGGCCACGACAGAGAGCGGTGAGAGACACGATCATGGATAAGACCAAGCCTTTCCAGACCAAGC
>CAZFNT010000783.1:0-1711 GCA_964520315.1 uncultured Gemmatimonadota bacterium | reverse complement strand
CGAGGGTGCGACCCTCCAGGGGGCGATGGCTCTTGCCGGCGCGCGTCCGGGCTTTGAGCTCGATGGCGCTCGTCAGCCAGTCGGTGCAGGTTTCGGGGGTGAGATCGCGGATGGAGAGGAAGTCTTTGGTCATGTTGCTCGGTTCCTGAGGTGTTTTGAGTGAGAGCATATCCGAAACTGAAGAGGGGTCGAGTCGACGGAAATTGGGGGACTGCGCATTGGCGATGTGGTTGCCGTGAATCGATTCCAGGCATGCGCGATGGCTCCGCGCCGGCCGAACCCGCGGTGCCGCTTGCTCGCTCTTGGTGAGTGTCCAAGCCGGGCAAAGCGCCGGCGAAGATCAAAAACGAGCGGTCCAATGGAGCGGTCCCCCCGCACTGTGTGCGGCGCCACACAGAGCGAACTGAATCGTCGCTTCGGCCGCCATGCCGATCTGGAGAGAGCCCTGGCCATCAGGCTCCCGACCACAGGCGCCGCAGCTGGCCGGCCAGATAGAGCGGAAGGGAGATCAGAGTGAACACTCGGTGGGTTGGTGTCGAAGCGCACCGCGCGCTCCAACCCCCGCCGGCCCATGAACTCATGAAGGGACCTCAGCGTGCCGCTCTTGCCGGCCTTCACCTCGATCGGGACCACGTCGGCACCGATCTGCTGCACGAAGTCGATCTCGGCATTGTTCGCCCTGCCCTCACGCAGCCAATAGGTGGGAACGAAGGTCCGGTCGTCGGGCGCCGACAGGGGCAAGTGCTGCGCGACGAACTGCTCGGCCGCGGCCCCTTCGTTGACGAACCGGGCGGAGGCGACCTCTTCGGGTGAAAGCCGGTCGATACCGCAGGCAGCATGGACCAACCCCACATCAAGGAAGAAGGTCTTGAAGACCGACTCCTTGAGAGTCGCCCCAAAGGGCAGGCCCTGGGAATCGCAATGGGTCACCCGGCGAACGACGCGAGCCATCACCAAGAGCTGGAGCGCCTTCTTGATTTCCCGCGACTTCGCGCCGGAATCGACCCGGGAGTACTTGAATTTCTCGCCAACCGCCGCGGGGACGAAGTCGTACACCTGTCGGAGACGGCGGATCTCGGAGCGAGTGCCGTACTTGGCGAAGTCGTCGCGATAGGTCTCGATGATCGAGGCGTGGACCGCCCCCGCGTCCGCCAGAAATCCCGACTCCGCGAAAGCCTCGACGGCCTCCGGCATGCCCCCGACGAGCAGGAACTCCCGCAGTCGGCCCAGGAGCCGGATGTGCGCCGTGGCGGGGAAGGGATCCTTGGCCTTCCCTGGAGATTTCGGACACCCCAGCTAGCGCGGATGCGCGCGAGCCCGGCGCGAAGACGCCCGCGGCAAACGGGGGCCGAATCGGTCTTTCGTCTCTTCCTGAACATCTACGAATGCCCCCGGGCGGCTATCGAGCCGCCGCACCCAGATTCGCCGGCTTGGCGCTGTCCACCGCCTCCGCGAGCCCGAAGAAAGGCCGCGACACCGGCCTCGAGCCCCGGCGCCTTCGTCCGTCTCAGCGCCTAGGTGATCGCCGCTTCTTAGGGTCCGCGCGTGTCTCCAAATGGAACGGTCGAGGATAAGAGCATGGGACCGATCTAGTACTCGTCCAAGGCCTCCTCGGTGCCGCTCGCCTCGACCCATTCGCCGAGCGGGAAGGGGGACAACGCATATTCGGTCGGCTGGATGCGCAGGGTGTTGTCGTAGGAGCAAGCCGCCA
>CAZFNT010000782.1:0-1716 GCA_964520315.1 uncultured Gemmatimonadota bacterium | reverse complement strand
GCTTTCCCGCCCTCGACCTGGGAGCCGACGCAAAGCGCGGACGGCTGCGCTCGCGGTGGGGGCTGGACCGCCGGAGCTTCTGAACACGTGCGCCGGTGGGCATTCCCGCCAGCTCCGCGCTACACTCCGCGAGTCCCGAAGGGCGCACCGCGGGAATCGAAGCCGATACACATCCATGACCCACAACACCGGCCGACGACCCAGACGCATCTTCCCCTTTGTCGTTGTGACCGCAATCGTCACTGTTGCCGCCCTCGAGATCGGCCTGCGGGCGCTGGGTCACCAGGCCACCTGGTCGGAGCGGAACGGAGGGGAGTATGTGTCCCCCTACTCCCGGCGAAACAAGGTGCCCTGGCTGCATGTCGGGAAGCCCTATGACGTCTTCACCTTCGGGCAACCGGAGTTCGACTTCGAAGTCCGCCTGAACTCAGAGGGGCTCCGTGACACCGAGCACCCATTGGAGAAGCCGGAAGGGGAGTTCCGCATCGTGGGCCTCGGCGACTCGTTCACGCTGGGCCAGGGTGCCGCCTTCGAAAACACCTTTTTGGAGAGACTGGAGGCGCTGGCGGCCGACGCGGCGCAGAGGCCGGTTCTGGCCATCGGGGGGGGAAAGGCGGGAACCGATCCGGTCTTCAGCCTCAATCTCCTGAGCCGCAGACTGCTCAAGTACCGGCCCGATCTGGTTCTGCTGGTGATAAACGACTCTGACATCACAGACATAATTACGCGCGGAGGCCTGGACCGCTTCGACGAGAGCGGCTTCATGGTTCCGCCCCCGGCCCCCGCGATCGAGGCGCTCTTTCGCAGGAGCTTTCTCTTCAGGGCGGTCATCATGGGTCCCCTCTTTCGCTATAGCTGGGAGTTGCTCAGCCCGGCCGAGAGAGAGAAGCGGGCGGCGGAGGCCCGAGAGGTCATCGTGGATGTGGCCCGAGAGATCAGAGATAGGGGAGCGAAGCACCGGTTTCGCCTGCTGGTCGTCACGCACCCCACCGGTGATGACTCTCTGAGCGCAAACGCCGGCCCGACGCTCCCGCTCCTCGCCGCCGGCCTGCGGGAAGAGGAGATCGAGCATCTCGACCTGACAGCCTACTTTCGGGAGCGTGTCCCCCCCGGAAAGGTCGCCGAGTACTTCTGGCCGATCGATGGGCACTGCAACGCGCGGGGCTACGACCTTTTCGCCAGGGGCATCATGAGCCGGATCGGGGAGTACTTGTAGAATGGTGTTTCCACGATGGCGAGGGACTCCCCGATGAAGTCCGGACGAAACCACGCGCCGCGTTCGATACCCCTCTGGCGCAAGGCCTGTTAAGGAGCGCTCGCGGCGCTGGTGGCCGGTGTCGTCGGTCTCGCTGTCTTCAACCTGCTTCTCGAGCTCGGTGTCGGACCCGCCGAAGACCGTCAGAGGCAAGCGGCGATCGAGCTGAATCGGGCGATCAACGCGAAGAATCGTCGCTTCGCGGATCAGAACCCCTTCGGCTTCACCGACGTGGTCCGAGCTCCTCGAAAACCCCCGGGGATCACGCGCAGAATCGCCGTCCTCGGCGACTCCTTTGTCTAGGGCGACGGACTCGATTGGCGGCAGGCTTGGAGCCATCGACTCGAGCGAATGGTCTCGGCGGCGGGCGCTCCGGTCGAGGTCTTGAGCTGCTCGAGAAACGGCTGGTCGACCCTCGACCAACTGGAGTTTTTGCGGGAGCACGGGCCCGAGCTGGACCT
>CAZFNT010000781.1:0-1737 GCA_964520315.1 uncultured Gemmatimonadota bacterium | reverse complement strand
AGGCTCCGGAACCGTTGCCCGCGTCGAGGCGGAGGCGGGCGAGTTGCTGGGTGCGGCGGTCGAGATCGAAGTGGTCGTGGCCGAAGAGAAGCGCCGGGCGGGGGCGCCACCGGGGCGCGTGCCCGGGCACAAACCGCGCAGGCGCGAGACGGGGGAGTTGGAGAAGATCGCGGCGGATGAGCCTTTGGTGCGGGATGTGATGGACCATTTCGATGTGGTTGGGTGAGGGGGCTCACCAAAGAGCTTGCGTTCATCTCGTGCGGGCGGTTCTCGACCTGACGTCCCCGCCGCAAGGGAGAACTTCACGTTCCCGCTGAACCAGCACACACCTCTTCCGCGCTTATCCTTACCAGATCTCCCTCTCTTCGACAAAGGAAGCCCGATGCTCCGCTTTCCTCCCTCCCTGGTCCTCGCCGCCACGTTCGTGCTCTCGACCGGCGCGCCCGTCTTCGCTTCGTCCCCACTCGTCATCCATCCCGCGGTGGACCAGCAGATCGCCGCGGGCATGGAGCGGCTGCACCTCTGGGTCTTTTTCGGCGACAAGGGTGGGGCTGAGAACGATCTGAGTGCGGCCCTCGACGGGGCGCGGTCTCGGCTCTCCGAGCGCTGCCTCGATCGGCGCGCGCGGCGGGCCCGGGGTCTGAGCAGGTTGGTTGGCTATGCGGACATCCCGGTCGACGATGCTTATGTGCGCGCGGTCGAGCGGTCCGGTGCGGTCGTGCGGCACCGCAGTCGCTGGCTCAACGCGATCAGCGTCGAGGTGGACGCCGAGCTGGTCGAGAGCTTGGCGCTCCTGCCTTTCGTTGGCGAGTTGCGCCCCGGCGCCACTCACAAATGGCGCGAAGTGGAGCGGGCTCGCCGGCGGGTGAGGCGACAACCGGCGCGGGCGGCGCCGCACGATGACACACGTCTGCACGAGGCGCCCGTGAACGGCAGCCAACTCGACTACGGCTGGGCTCTCGAGCAGCTCGATCAGGTGGACATAATCCGGCTGCACGATCTGGGCTACTCCGGCGAAAATGTGTTGGTTACGGTCTTCGACACCGGCTTCCGCAAGAGCCATGAGGCTCTCGATGATTTGACACTTGTGGCCGAACGTGATTTCGTCTTTGGCGACGGAGATACCGAGGACGAGCCGGAGGATGAGCCGGGGGCGATGTCTCACGGAACCAGTTGCTGGTCGATCATCGGTGCGTGGCAGCCTGGAACCATGATTGGGGGCGCGTTCGGGGCCGATTTCGCGCTCGCCAAGACCGAAGACATTCGGTCCGAGACCCGCGCGGAGGAGGACAATTGGGTGGCGGCCATCGAATGGGCCGACAGTTTGGGCGCCGACGTCATCTCATCGTCACTCATCTACTTCGAGTTCGACGGCGGTTTTCAGTACACTTACGATGACCTCGACGGACGCACCGCCGTGACCACGCTCGCGGCCGTGCAGGCCCATCGCTACGGGATTGTTGTTTGCAACGCGATGGGCAATGAGGGCCCAGCGCCGCGCACCCTGCGCACTCCCGCCGACTCGGACTCGATTCTCTCTGTCGGCGCCGTAGAGCCCGACGATTTCATCGCGGACTTTTCGAGCCGAGGGCCGGCCGCCGACGGACGCACGAAGCCGGATGTGTGCGCACGAGGCACGGAGGTTTTCGCCGCCTGCTGGGAGAGCTCGGACTGCTACACGCCCTGGTTCGGTGGCACTTCCGGAGCCACGCCCTTCGTCGCCGCGGCCGTGGCGGC
>CAZFNT010000780.1:0-1753 GCA_964520315.1 uncultured Gemmatimonadota bacterium | reverse complement strand
CGACCCCGCGATCGCGAACCGAGACGCGCACGAAAGGCCGGCCGGGGGGGAGGGGTCGGTCGGCCGGCCCCGCCCGCAGGTTCTCGAGCGCCAGTCCTATCGTGCCCCCTTCGGGCATCGCATGGCAGGCGTTGATCATCAGATTGCTGATCACCTGGCTGATCTGGCCTCGATCGACCTCCGTAGTCCAAAGCCCTTCGGGCGCGTCGATCTCGCAGTCGCAGCTCGATCCTCCAAGTGCGAGAGTCGCCGCGTCGCGCACCAGCCCTTCGATCGAAAGGGGCATCTTCGCCGGGGTTCCGCCCCTCGAGAAGGTGAGCAGCTGATGGGTCAGGTCGCGCGCCCGCAGCGAAGCGCGTCTGGCACTCTCGAGGAGTTGCGCGCTCTCCCCTCGCGGCTGATCGTTCTGCATCACCAGATCGATATTGCCGAGTATCGCCGTCAGAATGTTGTTGAAGTCGTGCGCGATACCCCCGGCCAGCACCCCGATCGACTCCAGCCTCTGCACTTTCTGCAGCTCCTCCTGCAGCCGCAACTGATCGGTTACATCGCGAAGCACCAAAACGACACCACGCCTGTGTCCCGACCGGTCGAGAATCGGCGCGCCGCTGTCCGCGATCGATCGCCGCTTCCCATCTCCGGCGACGAGAACGACGCCATCGGGCTGCCCGAGGGCCCGGTCCCGGTCCAGCGCCTCGGTGAGGGAGTAAGCGACCGGCCGCCCTGTGTCGCGCGCCTCGACCCGGATCACTTCGCCGAAGGGGCGGCCGCGCGCCTCTTCCTCCGACCAGCCGGTCATCCGCTCCGCCATCCGGTTGAGCGACGCGACGGCGCTTCGATCGTCGATCACGATCACGGCGTCGGCGATGCTGTCGAGCGTGACCGCCAGCAGCTCCTTCTCCGCGTTCAGCTCCTTCTCGGCGCGCTTGAGCTTGGTGATGTCGCTGAAGATCTCGAACTTCGAAATGGTGCCGTCGGGGTTCTCGATCGGTAGATCGAAGAGATCGTAATGACGATCGTTCTTCGACGAGTACCACTCCCAGCGCACCGAACGACCCGCGAACACCTCGTCGTTCTTGCACCACGTACAAACCTGATTCAGATCGTGGAAGTACTCGTAACACTTGCGACCGCCGATCGCACCGAACTCCCTCTCGATCACGGGGTTGATGTACTCGATATCGCAATCTCGGCTGACGATATAGACCCCGTGCGGGATCGCATCGAGGATCGCCTCGAGCTGCCCACGTTCGAGCCGGAGCGCCCGCCCGCCTTCGTGTTGATCGTTCATGGGTTCGATCGTAGGCCAAGTTCTTCTCGAGATCACGTTTCGACCCTCAGGGAATCAGGAAGGGGGGGGCGACACCGATCCGCCGAACACCGTCATGGTGTCGCCAGGCATGCCCAAGCGCTCCCCTCCGGCGAAGCTCCCGCCCTCGTTGCCCCCGGACCCTCAGAGCCCAACGCGCCCCACACTGCTTCAGCTGCGCGCCAAGACCATCCAGACATGAAACCCGCTACCGACCACGAGCGGTATCGCCTGAGCCACAACTTCTGACAATCACTCATCGACCTCGGCGACCCCGCGATTCTCGACGCTTCGCTCTCGTGTCGCGCTGGGCCGGGCACCACGCGATCCGATATGGGCATCGGCGGCGGCGCGGACAACACTGCCGACCCTCTTCCCACCGACCTGAGCGTCGCGGTGAGCGCTTACCCGGGCAACGTGCAGCCCGGCGGATGGCTCGACTTC
>CAZFNT010000779.1:0-1758 GCA_964520315.1 uncultured Gemmatimonadota bacterium | reverse complement strand
GCTCATGTTGCGCTTTCAGTGGCGTGCGAAGGGAGGGCTGCTCAGCGGAGACGACGCGAAGACTATTCGCAACAAGCGTCTAGGTGAAGGGTAGACTGGATCCTTCGCGAATCCTCCATGTCCCTCAACCGGGATCCAAAGACGCATGCGCGTTCTCGTCACCGGTGCCACCGGCTTTGTCGGATCGAATCTGGTGCGCCATCTGCTCGCCGAGCACCATGAGGTCAGGGCGATGGCCCGCCGCGCCAGCGACCAGCGTGCGATCAAGGGTCTCGACTGCGAGATCGCGCTGGGCGACCTCGGCGATCGGAGCAGCCTCGATGCGGCCTGTCAAGGTGTCGAGCTCGTGTTCAATGTCGCGGCGCTCTACGATCTTCATGGCGATTGGGCGGCTTTCTACGAGACGAACGTGCTGGGGACACGGCTGCTGCTCGCCGCCGCCGCCGATGCCGGTGTCAGACGGGTAGTGCACACATCCTCGGGCGTTGCGGTGGGATCGGCGCCGCCCGAGGGGCTGGCCGCCGAAGACAGCATCTGGGATATTGGCGAGGTTCCGTCCCCCTACTCCACCACCAAGCTCCTCGCCGAAGTCGAAGTGCTGAAGGCGGTCGCGGCCGGATTCGACGCGGTGATCGTCAACCCCGCCGCGCCGATCGGCGAGTGGGATTGGAAGCCGACGGCGACAGGGCAGGTTATCGTGCGCCATCTCAAGGGGCAGTTGGTCGCGATGCCCGAGTGCTACGGCAATTTCGTCGACGTGCGCGACGTCGCAATTGGGCACTTGCTCGCCGCCGATCACGGTCGCAAAGGCGAGCGCTACCTCCTGACTGGAGCCAACCTCGATGCCGGTGCCCTTGGCCGGGAGCTTTCTCGGGCATCGGGGCGCAGTGCG
The DNA here is from genome assembly GCA_964520315.1 of uncultured Gemmatimonadota bacterium. Lineage (GTDB taxonomy): Bacteria. Next base: position 866 of record CAZFNT010000779.1, on the reverse strand, counting down.
CCGCGAGTGCGCTTCCCGGGTGCGCTTGCCGTCGCGGGGGCTGCCCTGATACAAGGCGGGGCGCGGATTGCGGGGCGGCCGGCGCCGGTCACCATCGGCAGCGCGGCGCTCCTTGGGAAGCGGATGTTCTTCGACTGCTCCAAGGCGGTAGCGGAGCTCGGCTACGCGCCCTCGCCGATTCACGACGCTTTCACACGCGCGGTCGCATGGTACCGGGCCGAGGGGTACGCGCCATGAATGCCGGCGAAGGTTCACCGCTGACCGTAAGGGTTCTCTTTTTCGCCTCGTGGAAGGAGGTGGTGGGAGGGCCTGAAACCGATCTCAGTCTCCCGCCCGGCAGCACGGCGGCCGATGCGATGGAGGCGATCGTGGCCCGGTGGCCCGGGCTCGCGTCGAGGGCAACCCACGCGACCCTGGCGATCAACCAGACCTACGCGGCAGGCGACCAGGCCCTGAACGACGGCGACGAGCTCGCGATCGTTCCTCCGGTGAGCGGAGGCGATCACTCCCCGGTCGATCGGGTGCGCGTGGGTCCGGAGCCGATCGACATCGGCGCGATATCGGCGTCGGTGATCCGGGCGGAATGCGGTGCGGTCTGCACCTTCACCGGCACCACGCGCAACCATCACGATGGCAGGCGAGTGGAACGTCTGGAGTACGAAGCCTACGTGCCGATGGCCGGGCGGGAGATCCACGCCTTGATCGAGCAGGCTCGGGACAGATGGGCGCTTGGCGCCGTCGCGATCGAGCACCGGATCGGTCGGGTGCCGGTCGGCGAAGCGAGCGTGGTGATCGCTGTATCATCACCCCACCGTGCCGATGGCTTCGAGGCGGGCCGATACCTGATCGATCGCCTGAAGGAGACC
>CAZFNT010000778.1:0-1764 GCA_964520315.1 uncultured Gemmatimonadota bacterium | reverse complement strand
ACTCCTGGTCCGGAGACCATCATGCGCTCTGGACCGGTTATCGGGGGGCAGGACAGGCCAACGACAAGCTATCGAACTGCGCTGTGGTGTGCATCAACGAGCCGCAGAACTCCACCTGCGCAAGGCGCACGGCGGAGACTTCGCGGACAAGAAAAAGCTGCTGCCGAAGGCCAAGTTCGTGCTCAACCGGCCTCCGCCACCTGAATCTCCTTCATGATCCCGAGGTAGTGTCGAAGTGCTACGCGGCCCGCGGAGTCCTCCTCGACCGCGCGGCCGTACCAGTCGACGGGAAAGTGGGCAGACGGCCCATGGCCGAGGATGACGAAGAGCTCTTCGACGGGGGTGGAGTCGCGTAGGGAACTGCTCGGGGTGCCGGGGACTGTCGTGGGTTCGACGGGAACGCGGTACACGACGATGCCACCGGGGGCCTCGTGGGCCGTTCGCGGATCGGAAGTCGGCATGATTCCCCGCCGGGTGAGGTACCGGCGCACGGCGGTCGCGGCGTCCACCGGAGTGGGGAGGCTAGGCACGCGCGCTTCGCTCTCGACCACGATCATCTCCTGTGCAAAGCGTATCCGAACTGCGGCGCTCGTACGAGTGAATTCGTAGGTCGTGCCGCGTTGTAGACCCCGGACCCTTTGCTCCCGAAGCCAAAGAAGACGAGCCGAGACTACCTGGGGCCCTCGCCCCCAAAGGGGGTGCAAGCAGGAAAAATTCATGAAGGTCCTGGATCCCCCCGGCCGGAGAGACGTCGACAGCCTTGCGAGCCCGCCCACGCGTGTGCCAAGGTTCGCCACGGATCGACATGTCGAATCCTCCCTCCCATCTGGCTCTCCCGACCGCACTCGCGCTGGCGCTGTGGGCGTGCACCACCGGTTGCGCGGGCGAGAAAGCCTCACCCGTCGCCGCCGGGGCTCCCGCCGAGGCTCCGGCCGTGCCTCAACGCATCGTCTCGCTGACCCCCAACGTGACCGAGACCCTGTTCGCGGTGGGCGCGGGCGACCAGCTGGCGGCGGTGACCGACTTCTGCAACTACCCCGCGGAACCCCTGGCGGACATGCCCCGGATCGGGGCGTACCTCAACCCGGACATCGAACGGATGCTCTCCCTGTCCCCGGACCTGGTCGTCGTGTTGCCCGCCCAGGTGGGCGTCCGGGAACGGATGGAGGCCGCGGGTATCGCCACCCTGACGGTGCGCAACGAGAGCCTGGACGAGATCCTGGCCAGCATCGAGACCCTCGGCGAGGCAACTGGCCACGGCGAGGAGGGCCGGACGCTGACTGTGGAGCTACGCGCGGAGATGGACGCTGTCCGGGCCCAGGTGGCGAACCGCCCGCCGGTCTCGGTGCTGATGGTGATCGGCCGCGGCGGCGACGACCTGACCGGGATCTTCGGGGTCGGCCCCGGGACGTTCCTCGACGAGGTGATCCGGACCGCAGGGGGGAGCAACGTGCTCGACGAGGCACCGACGCTCTACCCCCAGGTGCCGCTGGAAGAGGTGATCCGGCTGGCTCCCCAGGTGATCGTCGAGGTGGTGGTGCCCCCGTCCCAGCTCGAGCCCGATCAGGTGAACGAGGCCTGGGGGTCCCTGTCGTCGATCCCGGCGGTGAAGGACGGCCGGATCCACGTGCTGACCGAGGACTACCTGCTGATCCCCGGCCCCCGGGCGGTGCGCTCGGCGCGGCGGTTGGTGGCGTTGTTGCACCCCGAGACCGAGGCCGAGACCGAGGCCGAGACCGAGACCGAGACCGAGACCGAGACCGA
>CAZFNT010000777.1:780-1768 GCA_964520315.1 uncultured Gemmatimonadota bacterium | reverse complement strand
CGCCTTGCTGATCGCCGACGAGCCGACGACGGCGCTCGACGTGACGATCCAGGCTCAGATTCTCGATCTGATCGGAGAGTTGCAGCGCAGCGAAGGGATGAGCGTGTTGCTGATCACGCACGATCTCGCCGTCGTCGCCGAGAACACGCATCACGTGGCCGTGATGTACGCCGGCAAGGTCGTCGAATACGCGGCCGTGGAGGAGCTCTACGAGCGTCCGCGACACCCTTATACGATCGGCCTCTTCAACTCCCTGCCCGATCTGGCCGGACCGGGAGAACGTCTGCACACGATTCCAGGGATCGTGCCGAGCGCTTTTGCGTTCCCCAGCGGATGCCGTTACCGCACCCGGTGTTCGATCGCATCGCCTCGCTGTGCGGAGGCGGAACCGTCGCTGAAAGCCTCGGTCGCCGGGAGTGTTCACACCATCGCCTGCCATCACGTCGACGAAGCCGAGCGTCTCCGATGAGAACCGAAACCGACATGGATCATGGCGCCAATCTGATCGAGGTGAGGAATCTCGAAAAGTACTTCCCGATAATGAAAGGTGTCTTTCAACGCCATGTGGGCGACGTCAAGGCAGTGGACGGAGTGTCGTTCGACGTAGGCCGCGAAGAAACGCTCAGCTTGGTGGGCGAATCGGGTTGCGGAAAGACGACCACGGGTCGAACCTTGTTGCGTCTGCTCGATCCGACGGGTGGGGAGGCGGTTTACCGGCCCGGAGACGGACAGAGCGAAGTCGATCTTTTCGCACTTTCGAAGCGAGAGATGCGCCCCTGGCGACGCGATCTTCAGATCATCTTCCAGGACCCATACTCGAGCCTGAACCCACGCTTGACGGCAGGCAACATCATCGGCGAGCCTCTGCGCGTGCATGGCGTCACCAGCGGGGACGAGACTGAGGAACGGGTTCACGAGCTCTTGGTGAAGGTAGGGTTGCGGGAGGATGCGCTCAATCGGTTCCCGCATGAGTTCTCAGGCGGCCAGC
>CAZFNT010000777.1:0-770 GCA_964520315.1 uncultured Gemmatimonadota bacterium | reverse complement strand
ATTGGTATCGCTCGTGCGCTGGCCCTCGAGCCGAAGTTTATTGTGTGCGACGAGGCGGTGAGCGCGCTCGACGTCTCGATCCAGGCACAGATCATCAATTTGCTAAAGGATCTTCAAGCAGAGTATCGGCTCTCGTTCCTCTTCATTGCCCACGATCTGTCGGTCGTGAAGTACATCTCCGACCGAATCGCCGTCATGTATCTCGGTCGAATCGTCGAGATCGCTCCGACGGCTGAGCTCTTCGCTGACCCTCGCCATCCATACACCAAAGCGTTGCTATCATCGGTCCCTTCGCCAAATCCGAGAGCGAAGAAGAAACACATCCCACTCCGAGGCGACGTGCCGACACCGATCGATCCGCCAAAGGGTTGCCATTTCCACGAACGCTGCCCGTTGGCCGAAGATCGATGCAAGAGGAGCTATCCGGAGCATCTCGATGTCGGCGTAGCGCACACGGCGGCGTGCCATATCTTGGATTGATGGAGATCGATGCATGAGGATGACCGTCAGTGTCCTCTTGATTTGCGCGGGCTGCGGTGGCGCCACATCGGGCGATCCGCGGCCGGCGGAATCGGAGCCGGAAGCGATCGACGATGCGATCAACGTGAGGGTCGAGCAGGTTCGCCTGGAGCCGATATCATCTATCTACGTCACCAGCGCGACGTTACGTGCCGAGAAACGTGCCACGGTCATTGCCCGCACGCGCGGCGTCGTTCGGCGGCTGCAAGTAGAAGAGGGCGATCGCGTCGACCGTGGAGATGCCCTGGCGG
>CAZFNT010000776.1:0-1770 GCA_964520315.1 uncultured Gemmatimonadota bacterium | reverse complement strand
GGATCGAGCTTCGATCGTCGGGGAGCCGGGGCAATCCGCTCAGGTCGTTGGCCCGCCGGGGCGGCACCCAGCCTTCGAGACGGCGCGTGCTCAGCGCACGCACGCGGAGCTTCGCGTCGCAGCCCTCCGGGACTTCCACGTGGCGGTGAAGTCTCGGCAGGAGCCGCGCCGAGGGGGCTGCGTGGAGCACGCCGCCCTCCATGCGGTAGACGGTTCCCGCCCTGGTTCGTTCGATCTCGAGATCGCTCGCTTCCACCCAGATTACGTAGGTTACGGAATCCGCGCGCCGGTCCACTTCTCTAAAGAAGGGGGCCGCGGCGGCCTCGGTATAGACCGGCACCAGCGCGCACGCAAGCCATGCGAGTATCGCTTCTCTTCCAGCCATCCGATTCCTCCTCCGATCGCTAGCGTGCAATGTGTCGCCTCCACTCAAGGCCCTCGCAGGATCTCCAGATCGAACTCATGCTCGTCGTAGATCGCTCCCGCGACCGAGATCGATACACGAATTCGGTAGACGCCGGCCGGCGCCCGCGAGCTCACCGGCCCTTCGACGCGCGCGGAATCGGTGCCCAATCCGAGGACCATGAGCGTGTCGGAATTGGCGACGAATTGCGAACCGTTGTCGGGCATCGTTACCAGTGTCTCGCGCAGAATCGGACCCTGGATCTGAAGGTCCGGGTTGGTTACGTCCACCAACATCCCGAAGGTCTCTCCGGCTTGAATCCACGAGGAATCCGGGACGACGGTCAGTTCCAGCGTGTGGGTGAATTGCGACGCACCGAGATCAGCCCGGCTGCCGTCGTGATCCAGATTCGAGACCGGGTGGGCAGCATCGATCATCGCTGAGCCGGGACTCAGGGTGTAGCTGGTGTCGGCGAACTCCGGATCCAACGCCATATTGGTCGAGTCGATCGGCATGCCGGCGACCATTCCTGCCTCGTTCTCCCAGAAATCGTTGTAGAGCAGTGCCGGCTCGGCATCGCGAACCTCGACCGCGATACCAGTGCGACCTTTGGTCAATATGTTGTTTGCGATGATTCCGGTAGCGGATTGAACCATTATGCCGGATCCCTGGTCGGCGAGATTGGAGACCAGCGTGTTGTTGGCTATCACCATCCTGCCGTTCGATGCGTATCTCAGAGCAACCGCGCCGCCGCGACTGTCGTTCGCTATGTCCGTTGCCTCGTTTCCTATGAAGAAGTTGGCATGTAGGGTGCCGCCCAGACCATCTCCGGTCGCATATAGGCCGCCGCCGTGGAAAGGAGTCGAGTTGTCTCTGAAGTGATTGCGCCGGATCGAGGGCGTTGCGCCGACCACGAAGATCGCTCCGCCTCCGGCTCCGGTCGCTTCGTTGAGCAGAAACTCGTTCTCGAACACGGACGCGGGGCCTGCCGGATCCGTTCCGTCCCGAATGATCGCCAACGCGCCGCCAGCGTAGTCTGAAGTGTTGGCCTGGAACGAGTTTCCCTTCAGGAGGACCGCTGCGTCGACCGCCATGAGCGCGCCGCCATCGAGTGGAGCGTGGTTCCCGATGAACGTGTTGTTCATGATCCGCGCGGCGCCTCGGCTCATTGCGATCGCTCCACCGCCGTCCAGGGTCGCCATATTGTCGATGAAGTGGCAGTTGCTGATCGTAGGGGATGCGTTGATCATGAGAATCGCCGCGCCCAAGTCGGCCGTATTCCCTTCGAAACGGAAGCCATCGACGGTCGCCAGATTGGTCTCACCGTTTGCGATCGTCAACACCGGCGAGCCGATCGAGGTGACCAG
>CAZFNT010000775.1:0-1772 GCA_964520315.1 uncultured Gemmatimonadota bacterium | reverse complement strand
GAGATCGAGTTCATCGTGCCCCCAGTCCTTCGCCCGCGCCCCGGGAACTCGCCGAAACCTCTCTTTCTCGCTTCTCCGGCCGCTCATCGGATCGATCGCGCTCGAATTGGGCTCTGATGAGCCCCCCCCCGGTGTCAGGGTAGGTGTCACCGGGGGCGACGCGGCGGGGGTCGATCGTGAGGTGGGTGTCGGCGGTGGCGGGTGTGGCGTACGGGAGCTCGTAGGCGCCGATGTCGGGGGCGGGGCCGGTGAAACCGAAAGCGCCGAGATCGATCTCACCGGCAAGCGGCGCCACGGCGTTTTGGCGAAGCGAAGACGGTGCGCAATAGGCTCCGTGGAATGGCGGAACTCAGAGAGCCAGTGCGCGGTCCCATTCCCCCTCGTCCTCCTCCTCTTCGAATAGCGATCGCTCAAGCCCCGCGACGACGCGCCGATGTGGACGAATAGCTCAGGCTCCACATCGCCGAGCCCGCCCCGTCCACGCCCCGGAGTCGAACTTGAAGATCGTTATCATCCAGCGCGTGCTGCCGCCCTATCGTGTGGGACCGCTGGATCTCATCGCCGAGGCCCTCGTCGATCGCGGCGGCGAGCTGATCGTGCTGCACAGCGATCCGGATCCCGCCGCCGGAGCCGCTGCCCGCATCTTCCGCGATCTGCGACTGCCGAGCCTCTCGATAGGGGGTAGCGTGCTGCAGCGCGGCCTCGCCGCCGCGATCCCCGCCGACTGCGACCTCGTCGTCGCCGAATTCGGACTCAAACTGGTCGGGCTCCCCGGCCTGCTCCGCACCTGCCGCCGGTGCGGCATCCCCTTCGCCTGGTGGGGCTCGGGATGGGAGGCCTGGCGCGAAACCGGCACCGGGATCGGGGATCGAGCCCGCCGTCGATGGCGCCGCCACCTCGCCCGTTCCGCCCACGGAATCCTCACCTATGGCGATGGAGCGCGCGACTTCTACGCCGAGATCGGCGTTCCCTTCAGTCGAATCCACGTGGCCCCCAACGCGGTCGACACTCGCGTGGCGCGCAGAGCCTGCGCCGAGGCCGAGCAGCGCTTCCCCGATCGAGAGGCTGCACGTGCCGCTCTCGGGCTCGCCGGCCGCCGCATCTTCCTCTTCATCGGGAGGCTGCTCGACTACAAGGGGGTCGGCCGGCTCATCGAAGCGATCTCTCGTGTCTCGATTCGGCATCCAGAGGTGATGGCTCTGATTATTGGGGACGGCCCGCGGCTTCCTCAACTCGAGCTGATGGCCAGGCGGATCGCACCTGACCACGTGCTATTGCGACGTGGCACAACAGACCCTGCCGAGAAAGCTCTCTACTTCCGGGTGGCCGATTCGCTCGTGCTGCCGGCTCAGGCTGGCTTGGCGGTGAACGAGGCGTTGGCCCACGGCCTTCCCGTGCTCTGTGGGAGCACCGCCGGTCCCGAGCTGGAATCGCTCGAAGATGGCCGAAACGGTCTCTATGTCGACGCCGCCGGACCGCGCACGCTCGAATCGGCAATCGAATCGCTGATCACCGATCCTTCGCTTACCGCGCGCTTGCGGGCAGGCGCGGCGGCCACGCGTGGCCATGATGTCGAAGAGATGGTGCTCGGATTCGTCGAAGGCGCGGCAGCCATCGCGCGCCGCACCGATGTGCTCGTGATGGGGCCGCTCCCGCCTCCGGTGCACGGGGTCGCGGTGATGTTCCAGACCCTGCTCGACGAGCTGGCCCGCGATCCGCGGGTGGAGCTCCATCATGTGCCGGTGGGAGATCCGAAGAAGGGGCGTGCCTTC
>CAZFNT010000774.1:0-1772 GCA_964520315.1 uncultured Gemmatimonadota bacterium | reverse complement strand
GCGCAATCCTGGGCGTCTCGAATCGAGACCGCATGAAATCCGGCCATCGCCCGCAGATACTGCAACGCCACCTCTCCGAGCCGGTCGCCGCCGATCGCTTTGCCCAGGCAGAGCAGCCCGATTGTGCGCTCTGCGATCCGCAGACCGATGCCCAGCTCCAGTCCCCCATCCACCAGCGCCCGGCATAGCGGTGTGTCGCCGGCCAGCGCTCCGTCCAGTTCGGGACCGAGCATCGCCCCGCGCGGCAGCCCCTCGGAGTCGAAAGAGCGCCCGCAGCTCGCCACTACCTCGACCCCTTCGTCACGCTGGAGCAGCACCACACCCCTGGTCACGCCCACCGATCCGAGTGCGCCGAGGAGCAGATTCTGGCAGATATCCGCCTCGGAGCGCCCCTTGGCCAGCAGCGACGCGGTCTCGTAGAAGCTGTCGAGAAGGTGGGTCTGCAGGATCGCCGCGGAGGAGGAGTCGGCGGTCACTGTGCCGAGCGGTACTTCACCATGGTGAGGCTCTGAGTGCTGGCCGAGCAGTGCTCGAGCTGAACCTCGTCCATCAGCGTGCGGATCAGGTAGAGCCCCAGCCCCCCCGGCTCTCGCGTTCGGATTCTCCGCTTCGGATCGGGCTTGGTGAAGCGATCGTTGGGGATGCGCGCGCCCCGGTTCAGCACGGTGATCGTGAAACGGCCCGACACATCGTCTTTCACGCGCAGATCGATCTGCCTCGCTCTTCGGGTGGCGCCGTGCTCCAGCACGTTGGCACATGCCTCATCGACCGCCAGGGCGATGTCATCCACCTCGGAATCGCCGAAACCGGAGCGCCTGGCCACGCGCCCCACGAACTCCCGAACCAGCTCGAGATTGGCCGTGCAGCCCGGGATCTTGAACACGAACTCCGACCCGCGCGGGTTCACGAGCCCGCTCCCTTGCCGGCGAACCCTTCGACGGAGCTCTCCTCCTCTTCGTCGAGCTCGAATACGCGCGAGAACCCCACGATGTCGAAGACCCGCCGAACCTTAGGTATCAGGCCGCAGAGCCGCAGATCGCCACCATCGGCTCTGAGCGACTCGACGTGGCTCATGAAGACGCCGAGGCCGGCGCTCGAGATGTAGTCGAGCCGGGTGAGGTTCGCCACGATTCTCGTCGTCCCCCGGCCCATTACATACTTGATCTCTTTGTCGAGGTCCGGCGCGGTGTGTGCATCGAGGAAGCCTTCGAGTCGGATCGACGTGACTTCGCCTCGCTCTACCCGGGTGATGACGAGCCCCGGCTCCGCCACTTCAGGCACCGTCGTCGCCGAAGGCCGCGATCGCCTCTTCTTCGGAGCGGTAGGAGTCGAAGACCGTGACCAGCTTGGTGATGATCAGCAGCGACTCGATCTTGTTGGAGACGTTGAGGAGCTTCAGGTCACCCCCGGCCTTCCTGAGCGACGAATGGCTGCTGATGATGCTGCCGAGCCCGCTGGAGTTCACCAGGGTCACGTCGGCGAGGTCGAGCACGACCCGACGCACACCCGTGTCGATCAGTTCCTTGATCGTCGATTCGAGGAGCTGCGTGTCGGATCCGCCGAGGATCCTGCCTTTGGCGGACAGAACGACGACGCCCTCGCGCCGGTGTTCCTTGAGCTTCATGTCTCCTCCATCAGGCTGGAAGTGCAGTTGCTTTGCGATGGCCTTATGCGACCGTAGCCCAGGGTTCGGGAGTCGTCAATGTGTGGGGGACTCCCACAATCCGCCACCTACCCCAGAGATCCGTCGGTAGCCTCGCCCTAGCGGGTGC
>CAZFNT010000773.1:0-1773 GCA_964520315.1 uncultured Gemmatimonadota bacterium | reverse complement strand
ATCGGGTCCCGACGCCGCCGCCTGGACGATCAGGCCCCAGCGCCGCAGCAAGGCCTCCAGAATCGCCCGATTGGTGGCGTTGTCGTCGACGATCAGGATTCGGATCCCCTCGAGCTGCTCCACTCCGACCGGCCGTGACCGAGGTCCCTCCGTGGCCTCGAGAACCGCCGTGAACCAGAACCGGCTCCCTTCCCCCAACTCGCTCTCGACCCCGATGCGCCCACCCATCAGCTCCACCAAGCGCTTGGCGATCGACAAACCCAGCCCGGTGCCGCCGAAGCGACGTGTCGTCGAGCCGTCCGCCTGGGCGAAGGACTGAAACACGTGGTCGAGATCGGCGGGCGCAATGCCGATCCCCGTGTCCCTCACCTCGAAGTGGAACTCGTTCTCGCGCCCTTCCGTCCGGATTCCGGTGCAAGAAAGGCCCACCTCTCCGCCCGGCTCGGTGAACTTGATCGCGTTGCCGACCAGATTCAGCAGCACTTGTCGCAGCCTGATCGGGTCGCCTTGCACTTGCGCGGCCAATTCCTCGTCGATCATCGTCGTCAGCTCGATCGATTCCTTGGCCGCTCGCTCCCCGAACACCTCCGCCACCCTCTCGACCTCGGACGCCAGGTCGAAGGGTATCGTCTCGAGCTCCAATCGATCGGCTTCGATCTTCGAGAAGTCCAGCACATCGCTGATCAGGTCGAGCAGAGTCTCTCCGGAGATCCTCACGATATCGGCCAAACCTCGCTGCTCCTCGTCCAGATCGGAGTCGAGCAAGAGCTCGACGGAGCCGATGACGCCGTTGAGCGGTGTGCGGATCTCGTGGCTCATGTTCGCCAGAAACATGCTCTTGGCACGGTTCATGGCTTGGGCTTCGTTCCGAGCGATCCGCAGCTCCTCGTTGCTGCGTTGAAGGTTATCTCCTGAACGGCGCAAGGCGACGAGGGTCTTGCCGTAGAGAATCTCGTAAATCCGCATCAGCCCGACGACCACGATGAGCACAGTCGCCATGGCGAGCGCAGAATAGAGGCGCAATCCGTCGGGAGGCAGCACGGTGGGCATCTGGATGCCCCGCTTGTCGAGGTGGTAGTAGACGGCGATCAGACCCAGCGAAAGCGCGAGCCACAGCAGCCCAGATCGGGGCCCCGAAGTCATCAAGGCGACCGGTGAGACAACACAGAGCCAGAGCAACGAGGGACCGTCGAAGCCTCCGAACCACGGGGCGAGAACCGCCAGAGCCCAGAAGAGCGTGAAGGCGAGCCAGTTGCCGGCCCATTCGGGGTGCGAGAGGCGCCCGCGGAGCCGATAGATCACGAAGGGCGGTGCCGCGCACGAGGTGGCGAGGAGGCAGGTGCCGGCCAGAAAAGGGACGTCGCTGGCGAAGTAGAGGTAGAGAGCCCAGAGCGGACCGAAGAATGTGAAGAGGAGGTAGAAACCCGCGATTAGCCGGAAGCGAACTCGGCTTCCGGCGTCGATCCGCTCGACGCGAGGCAAGATCTTGTCGATGAGCGAGATTGTGCTTTGCTGGAGGTCCATCTGAACGAGATTGCTTCCTGCGCAAAGCGGCAGTGATCCGGCCACGGGACCCTCCGCTCGTCGATCGTGTTACCCAATAGCCGCGACCACGACCGAACCACGCCCTCTCCTCGCCTCCCCACAAGGATCGGCGCACGAGACCCCTGGGCTTGATGCCTGCTCAGATGTTCATATGAGACGCTATTCCACCCTGTTGAACACCGCATAGTCCGCGATCTGGGTCACGGGTCGCTCTCTTGCCGGGGTCGC
>CAZFNT010000772.1:0-1774 GCA_964520315.1 uncultured Gemmatimonadota bacterium | reverse complement strand
AGAGCCGCGTCGCGATCTTCGACTGGGAGAAGAACGAGGTTCTCTGGTCCTGGGGAGCCGGCACGATCAGCGGTCCCCACGACGCCCAACTTCTCGACACCGGCAACATCCTCCTCTTCGACAACGGCCTCGGCCGCGACTACTCCCGCGCCATCGAGCTCGATCCACGCACCGACGAAATCGTCTGGCAATACCTGTCCGATCCCCCCACCGATTTCTACACCGAGAGCAAGGGATCGGTGCAGCGTCTGCCAAACGGCAACACTCTACTCGCCGAATCCGACGCGGGCCGTGCGATCGAAGTAACTCCCACTGGCGAGATCGTCTGGGAGTTCTTCTGCCCCCACGAATCGGCGCCGGGCGAACGGGCAGCGATCGTTCGAATGCGCCGGATCGATCCGAGTCGTCTCGACTGGCTCTTCCCGCACCTCGACTGAATCGTTTTTTTTGGGAGGTGATACGCGTCATCTCTCCCCCGCCCGCCGAAGCGACGCAAGCTCCGGCGGCTGCCATCCACGGCGGGGCAAGGTGGGGTTGCTTCTGAACGCGTGTGCGAGAGGGCGCGACCAAATTCCGTCGGCACCTGTCACCTGGAATCCGCTCATCGTGGTCAATCGTCGCCCGTCACCAACCCGAAGCCGATCGAGCGGGCCGCCTGCCGCATGCGTTCGTCGTAGCTGGAGATCTCGACCACGAGACCTCGAGTGCGCAGAAAGTCGGCGGTGGCGAGATGGATGGAGTCGAGCGTGCGGATCGGCTCTGGGAAGGGCGCCCGACAACGCGCGCAAGCCTCCTCGGTCAGCTCCACGACGTCGATGGAGGCGAGGATCGAGGCGGCGGCTGCGCCGTGGGTGGCGGCCCGACCGTACGCATGAAGCCGAACCCAGGTCTCGTACTCCGTTAAGTCGTCCTTGTTCATCTTCCAATCCGCACCAGCCTTCCCCTCGCCCAGGTAGGGTCGGCCTTCGCATCGTGTCTTTCGGGGCCGTCTCGGTGTTCACACATGTTACGGCCTACCAACTTGCAGGCGGCCTGACGCCGCCTTCTGTCTCCCAGGCTCCGACCACTTCGTTGCCTCCATAGTCGCTGGGATAGCTACCCGGCCGGGACGACCTTTGCCGGGGCGAGACTTTCACTCGCTGGAACAATGTACCTTTGCACGGCACACCTGGGCGGACACAGGCAGATGCTCCTGATCACATTCGGCTCTAACGCCATATTTGTCACCGTCGTAGGTCAGAACCGTTGTCGATTCCAGGTTGTTCAGGATGTCGTCCAGCAAGAACCAGGCGGGCTTGAACTGATCCTGGCTATAGAGCTCCGTCAGGTCGGAGAAGTGGGGGGAGCTCGGATCCTCACTCTGGCCATGGGGTTTCGCACTGACCGCCTGCACAGGCTGCGAGAGCGAAACGAGCATCATGTAGGCCGATCCCTCTTCGCAATATCCGATCCCGTCCAGGAGATGATCGGTGCTCGCACTGCGCAGACTCTGTTCCCAGCGGTTGCTTCCGCCCACGCTGAATGCATCGACTCCCCTAGAGATCTTGTGAACGTCGGCCCAGGTCACGTCCAGCCGGCCGTGGAGGTCGTACAGCGACGTCGCTCCCTCGACCAGCACCTTCAAGATAGCGACTCTGTGTTGCAGGGTGAGCTCGTTTGGATCGATGATCGTGTCAACCGGCAGCCACGCTGGTTCGAGCTCGTAGCACACCGAGAAAAGCGCAGTGCCTGTGCCGTCTTTATCCGCGAAGTTGTCCCAGGCGTCGAGCACCTG
>CAZFNT010000771.1:0-1777 GCA_964520315.1 uncultured Gemmatimonadota bacterium | reverse complement strand
ACTTACTACGGTCGTCTTAGGCCGAGTATGCCCTCGTACACGATCAACACGTACTTCAATCGACCTGGCAACGGCTGTCACATCCACTACGATCAGGATCGAGTGCTTTCGCAGCGCGAGGCAGCTCGTCTTCAGTCGTTCCCGGATTGCTTCCGTTTCTCAGGGCCGCAGGGGAGCGTCAACAACCAGATCGGCAACGCGGTTCCGCCGCTCCTGGCCTTTCAGATCGCTCAAGCACTCGGTGCCCCTGGCCAGTACGTGGATTTGTTCGCCGGTGCCGGGGGGCTTGGTCTTGGATTCAAGATGGCAGGCTGGTCGCCGGTCGTAGCGAATGACATCGAGCAGCGATTCCTAGACACCTATGCAGAGAACGTCCATGCCCGCACTGTTGTGGGGAGCATCGCAGATCGCGATACGTTTGATCAGGTGGTCGAGATAGCGGTTGCTGCGAAGGCTTCGTCACGGAGCACTCCGTTCTGGATTCTCGGCGGACCGCCGTGCCAGGGATTCAGCACCGCTGGAAATCGTCGCTCAATGGATGACGAGCGCAATCACCTCTTTAATGACTACGTCCGGTTCCTGGAGAAAGTAGAGCCGGCGGGTTTTGTCTTCGAGAACGTCAGTGGGCTGCTGAATATGGAGGGTGGTCGCGTGTTCAGGATGGTGCGGGAGGCCTTCAAAGATGTGATGCCTAATCTCGCGGGATGGTTTCTCAACGCGGACGACTACGGCGTTCCTCAAAGAAGAAAGCGTGTAATCTTGGTCGGCGTTCGTGACACTGAGACGATCATTGACGCACCTCCTCCCGTAACGAGTTGCCAGGCTGAGAAAGGTGACCTCTTCGCAACCCTCCAGCCAGCCGTATCGGTGGAAGAGGCGCTGAGTGACCTTCCGCCGCTTACCGCGGGCGAGGATGGCACTATGCTCGATTATTCCGACCGGCCTGTCACCAGCTACCAGGCGTTCATGCGCAGCATGATTGGGCCGCAGGAGTTCCTTGATTTGCTGAGCACAGGGCGGCGTGAGTTTGATGGCCGGCACTCAAGCATTGGCGAGGCTGTTTCCGGTCCAATGTGATGACAATCAGTCCGTGTCGAGATCAAACTCGGTGCGCACATAACGGTCGCTATCCCACTCGGCGCTGATCGTAGTCGCAACGATACGCATGGCCTCCAGCAATTCGGACCGCGCTACCTTGAACGCTGGGTCGTCTAGACCCGCAGCTCGCGAGGCGGCGTCGCGCAACGCATCTTCAGACGAGACTGTGCCGCCTCCAATCAGCGCCTGAAGCTCGTCGTCCATTCCGCGGGTCGTATCATCAACCTCAGACAGACTTGCAATTGCACGTGCTACGCGATCATCTACTCGCGAGTCTGCAATCTCCATCATGTGCCGATTCTCTTTTTCGCCGTATGCACGAAGAGACTCCAACGCGATCCGTAGCCGACGTGCCTGCTGCTGCTCTGTGTACTTCGTAGTTCGATCGGTCACGGCGAGGCCCGAGTATTGAGTTACATGCTCATCACTGATTCGCAGCTCGATGAACTCAAATTTATGCGCCGCGCAATCCAGCTCTAGAAGTGATGCAAGGAAAGCCAGGCGGCCCGCCTGGAGGAATCGGAAGAGCAGCCGCATCGCTACACGATGGTTGTCTCGCATTAACTTCGAGAGCCGGAGCGCCGTCTCCTCATCGATGACATCGCCCTTGCGCATGTCCCACAAGGGCTGCGCGTGCCACGATGCGACTGGCGTTCCGTCTCGCTCGCTGCTCTTCAAG
>CAZFNT010000770.1:0-1780 GCA_964520315.1 uncultured Gemmatimonadota bacterium | reverse complement strand
GTTTGATGTTCATCGCCACTTCCGTGCGCAGCGCACCTTCTACCCGGACGTTGGCCTCGATCTGCTTACGAATCCGCGTTACGTCATCGTCCGTCAGATCTCGGCAACGTCGATCGGGATCGACTCCGGCTTCGCGCAGGATCTGCTGAGACGTAGTAAGGCCGATCCCATAGATATAGGTCAGCCCAGTCTCGACGCGCTTGTCGTTGGGAATGTCCACGCCGGCGATTCTTGCCACGGTCTACTCTCCGTTCGCCGCGCGACCGCTTCTCGATCGGCGACTTGATCCGCCTTGGCGGATCCGTTCATGGGGTTCGGTCAACCCTGGCGCTGTTTGTGCCTGGGGTTGGCTGGACAAATCACCCGCACCACTCCGCGGCGTCGGATGATTCGACACTTCTCGCACATTCTCTTAACTGAAGGCCGAACTTTCATCGGCGCTGTCCTCCAGACCTTGCGGCCTACTTGTAACGATAGACGATACGTCCTCGACTCAGATCATAGGGCGAAAGCTCTACGGTCACTTTGTCACGGACCAAGATTCGAATGTTGTACATCCGCATCTTGCCGGAAATGTGCGCGAGCACGACGTGTCCGTTCTCCAGTTCGACTCGAAACATCGTGTTGGGAAGAGGCTCGAGGACCGTTCCTTCGACCTGAATAGCGCCCTGCTTGCCGACTTTTCTTGCGCCGGTTTCTTCTGTTCCGGTGCCTTGCGCGGCGGCGCCTTTCTTCTTCTTCTTCGGATTTCGACCGCGATTATAGCCTCGCTTGCCGATAACGCTGTCCTCCGCCCGGGTAGATGCTGCCTATTAGTCCAGGAACTCCGGATCGGCAACAGTGAGGATCACCGGCCCGTCTTCAGTGATTGCGACGGTGTGCTCGAAGTGGGCCGAGAGCTTTCGATCCGCCGTGACGATCGTCCACTCGTCGTCGAGCAGCTCCACTTCGTATGTGCCAACATTGATCATCGGCTCCAGCGCCAACACCATGCCGGCCTTGAGACGGACTCCACGCCCGGCTCTTCCGTAGTTCGGTATCTGTGGCGCTTCATGCATCTCTCTGCCGATGCCGTGACCGACGAGCGCCCGTACTACCGAGAATCCCGCATCTTCGGCCGCGGACTGAATCGCGGCCGATACGTCGCCCAGGCGGCCGCCGGGGAGTGCCTTGGCGATCCCCTCCTTCAGGGCTGTCTGCGTGGCGGCCAAGAGCCGTTCCGTTTCATCGTCGACTTGGCCGATCGGCAGGGTCACCGCTCCGTCTCCGTGAAAGCCACCTGATGAGGCCCCAACGTCGATCCCGACAATGTCGCCCTCTTGAAGAGAACGACCGTCGGGCACTCCATGGACCACCGCCTCGTTGACCGAAGCGCAGATCGCCGCCGGGTACGGCGGCTCCCCATAGCCCAGGAAGCTGGGCAGTGCCCCTTCGCGACGGATGTAGCCCTCCGCGATCGTGTCGAGCTCTTTCGTTGTGACGCCGGCCGCGGCGTGACGGCGCATCAGCGCGAGCGTGTTCGCGACGATGCGGCCGTTCTTTCGAATGAGCTCTATCTCTCGGTCGGACTTCAAAGTGATCACCCAGCGGCCTCCAGCGCCGACACGATGCTCGCGACCACACCGTCGACGCTCTGGAAGCCGTCGATCCGTCTCAGAATCCCGGCCTTGTCGTAGTAATCGAAAAGCGGCACGGTCATTTCGCGGTAGACAGTCAGACGATTGCGCACCGCCTCTTCCGTATCGTCGGAGCGGCCTCTGCCGAGCATTCGCTTGGTGAG
>CAZFNT010000769.1:0-1783 GCA_964520315.1 uncultured Gemmatimonadota bacterium | reverse complement strand
ATCCGCCGCGACATCCGGATGCGCCTCCTGGAAAAGACGGCAGGCCTGCCGGACCTTCTCGACCTTCGGGTGCTCCGCGCTGCCGCGAGTGGAGAACGAGAGGAAAGCCACACGTGGAGCATCGGGACGCAGCGCACGCCAGGTCTGCACAGCGGCGCCGGCGATGTCGGCGAGCTGCTCCACGTTGGGATCGGGAACCACCGCGCAGTCGGCGTAGAGAAGGGCACGTTCCCCCCGCTCCGCTGTTGGGGGCACGACCATCAGGAAGCACGATGAAACAAGCGCGCTTCCGGGTCCGGTTCCCACGCATCGAATCGCTGCTCGCAGAACGTGGGCCGTCGGATGCACCGCCCCCATGACCGCGCCGTCGGCGTCTCCCGCCGCAACCCTACCCGCCGCGAAGAAGACCGGATCGAGCATCGCTTCTCTCGCGTCCTCGATCGTCCCGCCTTTCTTCACGAGCTTCTCCGCGTAGGCCCGAGCATAGGTCTCGAGTTCCGGTGCGCTGCTCGGTTCCATGAGCTCGACGCCCTCGGCCGGTAGCTCCGCTCCCCCCTCTTCCGCCGCCGCCCGCAGCTCGTTGGGCGGGCCGAGCAGAACGACCTGTGCGATGCCGGCGGATGCGATTTCGCAGGCGGCCCACGCCACACGGGGGTCCTTTCCTTCGGCAAGAACGATTCGTGCGCCGCAGGTTGCGGCCTTCCGCTTGAGCTCGGCGCGAAGGCTCATCGGCTCTGTCCTCTCGCTTCGCTATCTCGTTTCTTGGTCAAGGCGCGTTCGACGCTCTCGATCACATAGGGACGTACATCGCCTCCGTGGCGGGCGATTTCACGAATCAGACTGGACGAAACACCCATCCACCGAGGGCTCGACATCAAGAAAAGAGTGTCGATGCTGGGGGCCATTTGGCGGTTCATGATGGTCATCGTCAGCTCGTAGTCGAAATCGGTCCCACCCCGCAGACCGCGGACGATCGTCCCTGCTCCGACCGTCTCGGCGAAGCGGACGAGGAGCCCGTCCAACCGGCGAACTTCGACATTTTCGATCGATTCGATGCTCTCGCGGATGAAGGCGATCCGCTCCTTGCGAGCGAAGAGCGCGGTCTTGCTCTCTTGGGTCGAGACGCCGACGATCAGTCGATCGAAGAGAGCCGCGCTACGTTCGATGATGTCGATATGGCCGCGAGTGACCGGATCGAAGCTGCCTGGGTAGACGCCTATCCTCACCTGAGATCCTCTTTCGACACCGCCTCGGGCGAGGCGTCGAGCGCGCGTTCACGTTTGAGCTGCGACCAGCCGACCCCCATTCGGATCGCGTAGAACGCTCCGAGCAGGTTGTTCGAGACCCAGTTTACCACCCAGAGCATGAGGGCCGCGTGCAGGGCCGCGATCTCGGTGGCTCCGATCATCTCCAGCGCCTCTTTGACCGCGAGCTGGAAGACCCCCAGGTAGCCTGGAGCCGCGGGGATGGAGGCGGCGAAGGCGACCGCCCCCGTGATTATGGGGCCGACGAAGGGCGTGCGGGGCATCACCTCGCCCGGGTAGCCCAAGGTGAGCAGATAGAACCCGAGCGCGGTGATCGACCACACGGCCACGCTCGACGCGAGAATCCCGATCGAGCGACCAGGAGACTCCATCAGATTCAGCCCGTCGAGCACCCCCTCGATCAGCCCGCGGACCCGCTTCCCCGCGCCGCCCGGTGTGCAGCGGGCGATCCACCGATGGGTCAGATCGGGATTGCGGCGGTAGGTATTCTGATGGGATACAACTATTTCACGGGTTTA
>CAZFNT010000768.1:0-1785 GCA_964520315.1 uncultured Gemmatimonadota bacterium | reverse complement strand
GTGACCACCGGCAAGAACAGGAGTCCATGCGCGGTCGAATCGAGATCGTGGGGGCGATGTTCCTCTTCGGCCTCATGCCCGCCTTTACACGGGCGGCCGGGGCCGATTTTCTCTCGGTCGCGCTCTACCGCGCGCTGATGGTCGCCGGGCTTTTCAGCCTGGATGCGGCGCGGCGGGGGGTGCTGCCGAGCTTTCGCGATCGGGAGTTCTGGCGGGTCGCCCTTCCCTACGGGCTCTGTCTCGGCGTCGCGTCGGCGACCTTCGTGGGGGGGTATGCGCTCACGACGGTCGCGAGCACGGTTTTTCTGCATCATCTGGCGCCGCTGGTCGTCTTCCCGGTCGCGCATCGCTATCTGGGGGAGCGCGCCGGACCCGAGCATATCGCCGGTGCGATTCTGGCGGTGCTCGGGGTAGGCGCTATGTCGGGTGCGGCTCTGTGGGCGCACCACGATTTCGCCAGTGCCCGTTTTCTGCTCGGTGACTTGTTGGCTCTCTTGTCGGCGGCGGGCTATGCGGGCGTGCTGATGATGACGAGGGTGAGTCGGCGCAAGGGGACCGACATAGGGGCGACGCTGGCGGGGGCCTGGTGGGTCGCCTTGCTGACGATCGCGGTGGCGGCGGTGCCGGCGGGAGCGCTGAGTCTGCCGGCGCACGCGCTCCCGGCGACGGCGGGGCTGGCGGTGTTCGCGACGATCGCGCCCTTCGTGCTTCTCAACCGGGGCATGCGAGGTGTATCGGCGTCGGAAGCGAGTGTGCTCTCCTTCTCCGAAGTGGTCTTCGCGGCCATCGTGGGTCTGGTGGTCTTCGGCGAGGGGATCTCTGGCGCGGGTTGGATCGGGGGGGTTCTGGTTCTGGCGGGGGTCTATCTGCCCTTGGCGCCGGCGCCGGAGACGGAGCGGCGAGATCGCGGGGCGGCGGACGAGATCGATCTGGCCAAATACACGCTACCCGGTGTCGCGCTGCTCCTCGCCCTCAACGCCTTCGTTCTCTGCCACCTCTTTGGTGGGTCGGAGCTTGCGCTGGCTGGGGCCTGGATCGTGCTGGCGGCGCTGCTGGGGATCATGCTCGAGCTCGGCCCGGCCGCGAATCTGCCCGCCGGCTGGCTGCGTGGAGGGCGTTTGGCGCTTGGAGCGCTGTTGGCGGCGGGGCTGGCGCGATCGTTCCCTTGGGGGATCAGGGTGGCGGGAGGCGCCGATTTGGCGGCCGTGGTCGGGCTGTTCGGGTTGGCGCTGCTGGCGCGCCGGGCTCCGGAGCGCCGGGGCCGCGAGGTGGAACGTCTGGCTGCGGTCGCGGTAGGCCTCGGGGGGCTCTTCGCTGTCGGTGGCGCGGGGGCGGCTTCGAGCATCTTCATGGCCGTCGGCGGGCTCGCTCTGGCCGGGGTGGCGCTGGGTCACGCTTGCGATGGTGTCGGCGCGAGGGATCCGGTCGGCCGCGGGCTGGGGAGACTCGCGACGGGCAAGGCGATGGGCGCTCTGGCCCTGGTTGCTTGGCTGGCTGGTGCGGTGGTCGTGGTCACCGCTGGCTACCATCGATACCGCTGCGAGCGGATGTTCCGCCGGCACTTCTCACGGGTCGAGAGTGCCGGAACACAGCCTCCCACTCCGACACGCATTCGAATGGCGCTTCGCGAGGCGCTGTCTGTCTTGAGCCACGCAGTCCGCGGTCACCTCTGACCGCTCACCTGGGGAACACGAGCTCCTGTCGGTAGATGGCTGTGGGTCGGAGCTGCCCTTCGTACCATGCCCAGTCTGGACCCTCGGGGTCCGAGCTGTAGTTGTACAGGAC
>CAZFNT010000767.1:0-1786 GCA_964520315.1 uncultured Gemmatimonadota bacterium | reverse complement strand
CGTCACCCGCGCGGAACTGCTCCACCTCGACCGGACTCCCCGTCAGCGCTTCGAAGGTGAGCGGGGCCACGAACTCCGTAGCCGAGCGCGTCATGAGCACCCGTACCCCCGCCCCCGCGCGCTGCAGCTCCCGAACGAGATTGGCCGCCTTGTACGCGGCGATCGACCCTGAAACCGCAAGCAGAATCGTCTTCGAGGCGAGTGGCCCCGCCGCCTCGATCACGAAGCGTCGCCGCCCTCGACCTTGACCTTCTGCGCCGCCTCACCCGTATCGGCGCTGGCGGCCGCGACCTCGACCGCGAGCTCCTCGGTCTTCTCTTCCGCCTTCGCCTCGGCCGCATCGCTCGCGGCCGCCGCCTCTTCGATCGCTCCCGCAAGACCTGCGGCCGTGGCGGAATGGGCCATGCCCTCGACCGCGTCGAGACTGACCTCGGCCGGCTTGGGCGCTTCCCAGTACTCCCACTTCACGCGCCCTTCGGAGTAGCGGTCCATCGCCAGACTCGTCACCTTGAACTCCACATTCTGCCCGCGGAGACGGTTGTTGATCCGGCGAGCCTCTTTCGAGATCACCATGATCGCTTCGTACTTTCCCTTGAGCTCGTTCAGCTTCGCCTCGCGCTCCATGCCTAGCCTCCAGAATCGGAATCCGCGGAAAGCACCGTGAGATCGAGCCCGTCGATCTCGATGCGGCTCCCGCGGCAGCTTTCGCTTCGTACGATGTTCGCGACCTCTCGGATGGCCCGATCCAGGTCGTCGTTCACCACGATGTAGTCGTAGTCATCCAGCCGCGCCGCCTCTTTCCTGGCGTTGCGCAGCCGCAGCCGAATCGCCTCGTCGCTCTCGTCCCCCCGCCCGCGCAGACGCTCCTTGAGAGCGGCCCACGAAGGAGGCAAAACGAAAATAGAGACCGTCTCGGAGATTTTCGCCTTGAGCTGTGCTCCCCCCTGCACATCGATATCGAGCAGAACGATCTCGCCCCGGTCCATGCCCGCCCGCAGAACCCGCCGATCGGTCCCGTAGAAATTGCCGTGCACTTGCGCCCACTCCACGAAGCAGCCCTCGTCGATCCGCTTCTCGAACTCCGCTCGGTCCACGAAGTGGTAATCCCGGCCATCGATCTCGTCCCGACGCTTCGCCCGAGTCGTGACCGACGCCGAATAGCTCGCATCGCCCACCGCTTCGAGCACGCCCCGACAGATCGAGGTCTTACCAGCCCCCGATGGTGCCGAAACCACCACGGGAAAGCCCTGAACGCGAAGAGTGAACTTCGCGGCCGGTCGCCCGGCCTCATGCCTGGTGCAGCTCATCATTCCAGATTCTGGGTCTGCTCCCGCAGGCGCTCGACCTCTTCCTTCATTCGCACGACCTGAATCGCCATCTCTTTCGAATGCGCCTTCGCGCCGATCGTGCTGCACTCGCGCTGCAGCTCCTGCGCCAAAAAGTCGATCCTTCGCCCTACCGCCCCGCCACCCGCGAGCGTGCCGCGCAGCTCGAGCAGATGCGCCTCGATCCGATCGCACTCTTCGGCGATGTCGACCTTCTCGGCGAGACTGGCGATCTCTTGCAGCAGCCGAGCCTCGTCCACCTCGCTCTCACCCAGCAGACGCCGCACCCGCTCCCGCAGCCGCTCCTCGTACTTGACCATGCGTTCCGGAGCGATGCGTCGAACCTCCGCCAAACCGGCCTCGAGCACCTCGCCACGCTCCCCCAACACCCGCGCCAGCGCCTCGCCCTCTCGCCTGCGCGAAGCATCGAAGGCATCGAGCGCCTCGTCGACCGCCTCCAT
>CAZFNT010000766.1:0-1790 GCA_964520315.1 uncultured Gemmatimonadota bacterium | reverse complement strand
CATTTGGACTCGCCGTCCATCGAGTACCGGCCATCAGCGTGCAATCCGGCACATCGAGTAGCTTCTGTGGCGCGCTACAACGCTGCGTCCTAGCCGCCGCCGATCGCTTCCACCAGCCGATATCGATCGCCGATCAGATCACTGCTCACGCACCCCCCGCCTCTCTCTACTCACGCAACACATTCCACGAAACCCTGTCGTCCATCAGGTCCCGTCGGTCCCTGAGCACCATCTCGTTCGGGTCGTGCAGATCGACGCGCAGCGAGTGCGACCCGGGATACAGATTGTCCCCGTCGAGCGTGAATCGTGTCTCGCCCCCCTCATGGACCAGCACCCCGTCGAGCAACCACTCCAAATATATCTCATGCCCCACCGGCTGCACGGTCGTCACTTCGAAATCACGCAGTTCTCCCGGACCGATCGTCACTGGATCGCGCGCGGGAGGATCGCTTCCCTCGACCGGTCGAATCACGCGAAAGAGCCCCTTGATCGCCCTCTCGCGGCAAAAAGCATCGAAGCTCAGCGGCCAGAGAACTCGCATCACACACGACGCGTCGGCGGGACGATAGAGATTGTCGAAGGCGCAGCTCGGAAACGCACCGATCCCCGGTTCGCCCTCGCGAATCCAATGGCGCCAGGGCGGAAAGAGGCGGCTCAACGAGCAGTTCGGGCTGTAGGGCAATCCGATCGGGCCGACGTCATCGGTCGCGTCGTACTCGTCCATCAGCCCTGCCAGATCGTGCCCGATCCACTCGTGTACTGTCAGATAGTCGAAGTCCCGGTTACTGTACACTGGACCAGGCGCGAATGGCGGCATTGCACCGGCGCGCTCGGGATCGTTGACGAGCACAATCAGATCGTCCCAGGCCGGCAAGGCGCGAGTCGCGGTGAGCCACGCATCGAAATAGTGGTACGACATCATTCGGGTCCGGCAGGCCGGCCAATCGTAGGTCGCGCCGAGCCGCGTCTGTCTGTCGATCCCGTCGCAAGGATGGTCCGCTCCGGATTCGGCCGAGCGAAGTGGCAGTCTCCAAATATTGATGCTTTCCGGATAGGTCACGAAGGGCTGACTTCCGAGCAGTGCCGCCACGCAGGCATCGACATCGGAGCGAAAACGATCCCACTCTTCGACCCGGTAACCGTCGCCCATGAATAGCAGGTCGAGACGATGTTTCGAGTCGCCCGTTATGCGAACCGCTTCGGCAGAGGGCGCGGTCGGAAGCGCAATCGGAGACTCGATCAGTCCAATGAGGTCGCGCACTTCGATCTCGTCGAGCAATCCCGAGTGATCATCGAGCACTCGCACTTCATGAGCATCGGGGGGAAGGGGGATGGGGACAAAAAGGGTTCGCTCCTCGACCCGCCCGAGGCCGAGGCCGACCGCCTCTTCCCCCATGTCGTCGTAGGGCAGTAGGAGCGGATCGCCCAGATGAACTCGTTGGCGATGAGTGCCGGCTCGATCGGCTATCTCGATCCAGAGCCCCGGAATCGATCCCTGGGCGGGAAGGGCGCCGCGAACCCCCTGTGCCCGCGCGCGCGCCGCGACGATCTCGACGCCCGCGCCGTCGACCCTGAGCGCGATCTCGATCGCGGCGGACGAGGCTTCGCCGGTGGCGGCTGCCAGCAGAAGGGCGGAAAGGGTTGCGAAGGAAGGGATGGGTCGGAGCATGACGGCCTCTCGAAAAACAGTAAGGGTCCGCGCAAGAACAAGTTGTCATTTGGCATCCAATCAGCACCACATCACCGGCCCATGGGCGGGCCCCCAAAACCAAAAAAATTCTCAAAAAATA
>CAZFNT010000765.1:0-1793 GCA_964520315.1 uncultured Gemmatimonadota bacterium | reverse complement strand
TATCCGGGTGGGCCGCGCTTCGACGCCGACTCCCACTTCGACATGGTAGAGGTCAAATACCCCCATGTGGAATCGGTGCTCGGCGTGGGGAGTTGGGGTGGGCTGCCGGCCGCTCTCTGGTACTTCTGCATCATTTCGCTCATCAGCGGATTCGCGTTGAAGAACAAGATGGGCGTGGAGCTCTGATCCTCGTCAGACGAGCGATACTCCGTCGACATTCGCCGGTATCTCCACATCGAGAAGCCGGAGCATCGTCGGCATCACATCACAAATATGGGGTGTTGCCTTCTCGATCTGGTGCCCGCGCACGAAGATATGCGCACCGTGCTGCGTGTGCATACCGGTGAACTGTTTGTTGCCGAAGAGCCGGGTTTCGCGCGTGGCGCCCTTCATGTCGTAGCCGTCGTGGGGCACGCAGACCAGATCGGGGGATTGCTGCAGATAGGGCCCCTCGTATAGGTCTTCCTTGCGGCGCACCGACTTGATCACGGGTGCGCCGCTCTTGCCGGGATCGGTCAGTGTCGCGAGCTTGGTCTCGATCTCGTCTCGCAGTGCGCGATAGTCCTCTGGAGCGATGCAGCCGGCGGGATGACGCCCCTTGACATGCAGATAGATCCGGCCCGGATCGAGACAGAATGCGCGGCTCTCGGGTGCCATCGCCTGCATATCGGTGCGTTCCGCCGCGGCCACCTTCCATTGCAGGTAGCCCTCTTGCTCGAGCCAACAGTTCAGGTAGACCTCGTGCCGCAGATCGGTGAAGCCGTGGTCGCTCATGACCATGAGGGGGTGGTCTTCGCCGATCGCCCGGTCGATATCACCGATCAGCCGATCGACCGCTCTGTAGTAGTCGAGGAAATCCTGATGGTGGGCGTGATCCGGATTGCTGTAGGCGGTCCACAGAAAGTGTTGCAGGCGGTCGGTGCCCGTGATCGCCGCCACGAAGAGGTCCCAATTCTCTTTCTCGAGAAGATGGAAGATCGCCTCTCGTCTGGCTCGGAGCACGTCGTGCAGCTCTTCAAAAAAAATGTCCCAGCCTTCTGCCGCCTTGCGCGCGTCGACGTCGGTTTTGTAGCCGATCTCCTTCAAGAAGGGCAGATGCGCCGCTGGGTAGGTCGCCTTGGCGAGATCGACGGCTACGAATCCGGAGATGAGTGCTCCGCTCATTGGGCGGGCCGGGTACGAGCCGGGAATGTTGAGGATCACCGAACGCTTCCCCTTCGCCCCGAGCACCGCCCAAATCGGGGAGCCCTTGAGGTGCTGGAAGTTCGGGAAATATGTCTTGTACGAGGCGGGCTTCAGATCGGTGAAGCCGAAAATCTGGTGTTTGGCGGGATTGGTGCCGGTCATCCAGGTCGACCACGCCACCGATGAGATGTCGGGAATCGTGGTCTCCATTTGGCGCGAGCCGCCCTGCTCGAGGATGCGGGCGTAGCTCTCCATGACCCCTTCGCGGGCGAGTTTCTGGAGCAGCGTGTGGGGCGTGCCGTCGAGCCCGAGAAAGAAGAGCTTCGGGCTCTTTCGGCCGAAGACGCGTTTGAAGATGTTCATCGGTTTCGCCTCGTGGCCATCGGGTTGCCGAAAACCGAAATCCTATCATCGGAGCGGAAGTGGAATCGGCGGCGCGGAGGATCTACTCTTCGACCCATGAATTCGACAGTCAAAGGTGTCCTCGATTTCGGACCGCTTCTCGTTTTCTTCTTCGTGAACGCTCGCTGGGGCATCGTGGCCGCCACAGCCGCGTTCATGGTGGCGATCACCATCGCTCTCGCAGTCTCGTACGGGAAGACCCGCCA
>CAZFNT010000764.1:0-1794 GCA_964520315.1 uncultured Gemmatimonadota bacterium | reverse complement strand
ACGGGAGCTTCCGGGGTTCGTGAAGAAGGAGCTGCGTGCCTTCCTGGAATGCGGGCTGCTCGAGTTGGGATTTGCGCGACTCGAATGCCCGTGTTCTCGCTACAATCGATTGCTCCCATTTTCATGCAAGGGCCGAGGTTTCTGCCCCTCGTGCTGCGGCCGACGGATGGCCGAGACCGCCGCCCACCTCACCGATCACGTGTTTCCCCACGTGCCCGTGCGGCAGTGGGTCCTGAGCCTCCCCTTCGAGATGCGTGCACGGGCCGCTTTCGACGCGAAGCTCCGGCGAGTCGTGCTGCGGACCTTCATCCGGGCCGTCTACACCTGGCTTCGCCGGGAGGGGAGGCGACTTGGGGTGGCCGATCCCCAGTGCGGCTCGGTGACCTTCGAGCAGAGGTTCGGGTCGGACTTGCGAGCCAACCTCCACTTCCACGTCCTCGCGCTGGACGGTGTCTACGCGGGCGACTGCGACGAGCCCGAGTTCCACCAGGTACCGGCGCCCTCGGAGCAGCAGCTCGACCGGCTGGCCGCGACCGTGCACCGCCGGGTGCTGCGTGCGCTTCGACGTGGCGGCTGGGTGGACGACGAGGGCCAGTGGGCCGGAGCGTCCGATGAGCCCTCCCTCCAGCTCGAGCTCGCGGCCGCATCCGCCGCCGGGCGCATCGCCCAAGGGGAGCGCCGAGGCGCCCGCGTTCCGCCCGCCGATCCGCTCGCACGGGTGGAGCCGGCCCCGACTCGGGAACGGGTCTCGGCCAGGTCGGGGGGCTTCGAACTGCACGCCGCGGTGGCTCTGGAGGCCGATGACCGTGCCGCCTTGGAGAGCCTCTGCAGCTACATCGCCCGACCTCCGATCGCCAGTGATCGGCTCGAGCTGACCGCCGAGGGCAAGGTCAGCTACCGCGGCGCCGACCTCGACCGTCTTCTCCGATCGAGCGGTCTGCTATCGCCGCCCCAGACCGTGCGGCTCGCGACCGATCCCGCGTTCGAGGCGACGCATTCGGCCGACCGCCCGGTGGATCAGGGCATGCCCTTCCGGGACGCCCACGGTGAAGTCGCGCGGAGGCTCGGGGAAGGGGAGCCGTTGCGGCTGGGCTCCGCGTCCGAGTGCTCTCCGAGTGGTCGCGACTACCACAAAGGAAGGAAAACCAGGGAGACCCCCCACGACGCCGAAGACCGGCGGTGAATCTCGGTCGCGGTGCAGCGGGAGGGCGGCCTCTGGGCGACCTCGTCCAAGGTCGCGATCAGCACAACGAGGGCGCGCGATCACGCGGCGGGGTGCGGGTCCCGACTCGAGTGTCGTTCGACCAGAAGTGATCGATTGCCGGGTCCGCCGTAACAGATCGGATGCTCGGTCCATGTCTAGGCAGGAAGCTCGAATCGCAAAACGTGCGATCTCGGGCGAAGCCGAATCCGACTTCACGCAACTGCGGAGAACATCATGGACCGCAATCTACTCACAATCGCGGCGCTGATCGCCCTGGCACCCTTCGCCGGCCCCGCCCATGGGGCCGGAGACGACGGGGCCTGGCACAAGGGGCCGGGCGGGCACAGGAACATCCATCCCGGCGAGTACTTCGACCTCCCTGTCACCAACCCGAGCAATGGTGACATGGTCGTTCAGCTTCGTCTGGTGAACGGCGATCCATCGGAGCCGGTGCAGGTCGGCTGGGTAGACGAGAACGGGGACTACTTGTGTAGGAAGCATGCTGACCCCGGCGACACTCTGACCACCGACGAGCTGACCTTCGACGGGCACGAGGAACGCACCCTGAGGGTCGAGAACACCGGCTCCCC
>CAZFNT010000763.1:0-1795 GCA_964520315.1 uncultured Gemmatimonadota bacterium | reverse complement strand
TCTTCGATGGTCGCCGAGGCCTTCTTGAGGTCCGAAGACTTCACGCGGAGCTTGTTGTACTTGGCCAAGGTCTCTTCGATGATCTGGAACTGCGCCTTGGCCGCCACATACGCCGCCGGTGTCTTTGGCTGCATGTTCCGCGCCTTGTACTCGACCAAGATCCGCTCACGCAGCTTGATGTGTCCCCGCTTGTCCTTGCGCACCACGGCGATGTCGCTGAGTTTGCCCAGCGCCTCGATAATGAGCGACTCCATGCCGACGGTCTCGTTGTGACGCTCGATGAAGAGCTTCCAGATCCGTCGCTGTTGCTTCACATCGTCGATCCGCTCGTAAAGCAATCCAATCTGGTACAGAGCCCCCGCGACCTCCTCTGCGTCCGGATATGCTTCGATATACTTCTCGTACTCCTGCGCCGCTTCTCCGAGCTTTCCGGCGGCCTGCAGGAGTCTCGCGATCTGGAAGAACGAGTACTTTCGATTCTTCCCTTCGGGATACTTGTCGTACAGCGTTCGGTAGCCATCGATCGCGGCGTCGAAGTTAAAGAAGATCTTGTTGGTCTCCGCCAACTCGAACATGGATTCCTCGGCGAACTCGCTATCCTTGTAGCGAGGATCTGTGACCAACCGTTCGAAGACACGGGCGGCTGAGTCGTAGTATTTTTCGCGCTTGTAGGCGTCGGCCGCGTTGTAGAACGCCTTGTCCGCAAAAGACTCATCAGGGTTCTGGGTGGCCAGGCGCTCGAACTCACGCGCCGCCTCCAGGTACTTCTTTTCCTGGTACAAGGCTTCTGCGCGCTTGAACAGGCTGCCGAGTTTGAAGAGCTTGATCGCGGCGCGAATCTCTTTTTGCTGATTCGGATCGCCCAGGCTCAGGCGCTCGGCCTTGTCAGCCCACTTTTCCAGATTGGTCCAGTCGTTCTCTTCCCGATAGCTGTTGATGATGTTCGCAATGGCGTTCGCCGCCACCGCATCAGCGGGGAAACACGAGATGATCTGACGGAAACGCCGCCTCGCCTCATTGAAATCGTTCGCTCGGAAGTACATGTCGGCCGCAGCGTAGGCTATCTGAGACTGGGGCTCCCGGCTCCCGCTCACCTTCATGTCTCCAGCAACGAAGAGGTCGACGGCAGCGATCCAGACCTGGGTCTTCTTCGGAATCGGATCAGCTGCGATCTGCTTCAAGTCAGCGGACTCTTTCTCATCCTCGACCGGCTCGGGAGGCTCCCAATCACTTCCGGGCACATAGCGGACATCGAATTGACCGGCCTCGCCCAGGGTCTCCATCTCCTTCTCGTAGGCCTTGATCATCGACCACGCCGCGGTCTCCCGATACGTGGTGTGATGCGGATGGGTCGCTACCTGCTGGTAGACGGGTGCCGCTGCGACATGCTCGCCGGAATACCAGAGCGCCTCGGCATAGAAGAACGTCATCTCGTAGGAGGCCGGCTCGTTCGGGTATGTCTCGATGTACTCACGGTACGCCGTCGCGGCCTTTGCGTACTGGTCCACCGACTGCGCCATGACGGCTTCGTCTTCTTCGCTGAGACCCTGGACCTTGAGCGCTTGGGCGCGTTCATGATGGTACAGCGCCCTCTGACGCAGCGTTTGCTCGAGGGCCTTGGCCATCTTGTCCCGTATCTCGGGACTCGTGGCGTTCTTCGCCCACCAGGCGGACTTCGGACCGAAGAGATCGGCCATCCGCTTACGAGCCCCCGCGGCCTTGTCGATCGCCCCCATCTCATCGTGAATCAAGACCACGATCTTCATGTACTCCGGCCCCTCTACGTCGAGCGGAT
>CAZFNT010000762.1:0-1797 GCA_964520315.1 uncultured Gemmatimonadota bacterium | reverse complement strand
CGAGGGCGACCTGGCGGTGGTCGCGGTCGCGGCGATCCGGGGCGGCGGGCACTACTGCGGCGAGGTCGTGCTGCGGGTGTCGACCGTGGACCTCGCCGACCCGCACGCCCCGCGCCTCCTGGGAGAGGTCGAGATGCCGGTGACCGACGATCCCTACGAGTGCTGGGATGCGCTCGACGCCGTGGGGTTGGAGCTCCGAGAGGGCCACGCTTGGCTCCTGGGACGGGCCTATCGCAACGAGGCTAACGGCGGTCAGCACGGCAGATCGGCAATTGCGTCGGTAGACCTCGCGACACCGGAGGCGCCGGCCCTGGTGGAGATCACCGCGCTCGAGCTCAACTGCAACGATCTGGCGCTATCCGACTCGCTGCTCTTGACCGCCGGGGGCAACACCCGCGGGGGGGCGGCCGCTCTTGTGGTGAGACGCCTCTCGGAGGAGCAGGGCCGCAGCGAGCCGGTGGCTGTCTGGGACTACCAGGCCAGCGCCGGTCCCATCTTCCCCGACGTCCGCCTGCTGGTGACGCCGCTCGCCCAAGTCCTGGCGAAACGCATCACGCTCCCGGCGCACCAGATCGATCTCTTCCATCCTCAGGCTCCGGCCGACCTGGGACCGGTGACGCTGCTGCGGCCCGCCGCCGGCTGGGGCGACGCCTACGGGGAGCTGGCGCCGCTCGGGGATCGGTACGTCGTGGATGCCTCGGGGGACGGCTTCGAGGTGCACCATCTCCAGGAGTCGCTGCCGGGGGCTCCGGGGGCGCCGAGACTGGTGGCCGCCCGGGCCTGGGCGCCGACATCGGCCACGGCGAGGGAGTCGGCGGGCATCAGCCAGAGGTAGTTCTTCTCGCCCCCGTAGGCGCCCATGTCCGAGCGGAGCCCGTTCGGGTACCGCTCGGGCCAGTCCGGGTGCCAGTCCCAGAGGCTGTCGCTGGCGGCCGGGTCGCCGGCGTCGACGCATGGGGAGCGCGGGTGGAGCAGGTAGCTCGCCGGGCCGAGTCGGGCGAATCTGGGTCGGCGTCGAGGTTTCCCTCCCCCGGCCAGCCGCCACGCACCAGGGAGTAGTTGATCTCGAGCTCCCCCTGCTCGACGTGGATTTCCTGGTGCGCGTTGCGCCAGAGGATGCAGTTCAGCGGCGGGGCGATCAACCTGCTGGTGTCCGTGTAGAAGATCCCGCCTCCGGAGTGGGCGCGGTTGTCGGCGAAGGTGGAGTTGACGAGCTTCGCCTCTTGCCCGGCGCAGTAGAGCCCGCCACCCCGGTCCGCCTCATTCGCGGCGACGACACAGTTTTCGAGCCAGCCGGTCCACTCGGAGTAGAGCCCGCCGCCCCGCCCAGTGGAGCGGTTCGCGACGATAGTACAGGCGGTGGCACTGCCGGCATACATGCACGCTCCGCCGCCCGCCCCGCCGGTGTTGCCATTGATTTCGCAACGCACGAAATCGGAGTAGTGCGAGTAGGCGCCGCCGCCTCGCCCGGCGCTTTCGTTGCCCTCGAGTCGACTGTGGGAGACGGTGGCCTGCAGCGCGTAGAGTCCTCCTCCGCGCCCGCCGGCCGTGTTCGCCCGAAGATCCAGCGACGCATGGAGGCCGCCATCGAGCCAGAGCCCCCCGCCGTTGCCACCGGCGCTGTTGCCGCGGACCAGCACGGAGTCGACCCGCCCCCCCTCGATCCAGGCGCCGCCGCCATCGGCCTCGGCCGAGTTCTCGACCAGGTGGCAACGCAGTATCTCGATCTCGGACGGCCAGCTCCCGTAGATCGCCCCACCCGTCGTCGAGGTGGAGTTGGCGCGGAAGCGCGAGCCC
>CAZFNT010000761.1:0-1801 GCA_964520315.1 uncultured Gemmatimonadota bacterium | reverse complement strand
CGATCGACGAGCTCGGGATCGGCTTCATCTTCGCGCCCGCGCACCACCCTGCCATGAAGCACGCGATGGGGCCCCGCCGAGAGCTCGGCATGCGCACGATCTTCAACCTGCTCGGCCCGCTCACCAACCCGGCGGGGGCCACGCGGCAGATGATGGGGGTTTTC
The DNA here is from genome assembly GCA_964520315.1 of uncultured Gemmatimonadota bacterium. Lineage (GTDB taxonomy): Bacteria. The sequence goes on along the minus strand of CAZFNT010000761.1, from coordinate 1,637 downwards.
GATGCCGCGCTCGTTGAGCCGCTGGCCCATGTGCTCCATGCCCTGGGCGCCGAGAGGGCGATCGTGGTCTCCGGAGAAGGGGGACTGGACGAGGCGGGGCTCGATGGAATGAACACGATTGCGTTCGTGGACGAAGCGGGGGCGCCGCGGCGTATCGATCTGTCGGCGGAGTCGCTCGGACTCAAACCGGCGCCGATCGAGGCTCTCAGAGGCGGTGACGCGGCCGAGAACGCGCTGATCCTGCGTAAGATCCTCGAGGGTGAGCAGGGTGCCCCTCGCGACGCGGTTCTGCTCAACTGCGCGCTGGCTCTATTCGCCGGCGGCGCGGTGGAAGAGGTCGACGAAGGTGTGCGCATCGCAGCCGAGTCGATCGATTCTGGAGCGGCCGCCAAGAAGCTCGAGGAGTGTGTCGCCTTCTGCGAGCGCCTCTCATGAGCTCCTCTTTTCTCGACCGGATTTGTTCTCGAGCCCGCGCCGATGCCGCCAAAGCACGGGCGCGCGTGCCTCTCGCGGAGCTGATCGACGAGCCGGCGCCCCCGGCACCGAGCTTCGCGGGCGCTCTGGGCGCACACCCAGGCGTCGCACTGATCGCGGAGTGCAAGATGCGCTCCCCATCGGCCGGTACATTGCGCGATCCCTACGATCCGGTGGGGTTGGCCCATGCCTTCGAAGGGGCCGGCGCCGCGGCCCTGAGCTGCCTCACCAATGGACACTATTTCGGCGGCTCTCTGGAGGATCTCGAGGCGGTTGCGCAGGCGGTCGAGATACCCGTTTTGCGCAAGGATTTCATCGTCGACGAGTATCAGATCTGGGAGGCGCGGGCGGCCGGAGCGGCGGCGGTGCTTCTGATCGCGGCGGCGCTCTCCGACACCGAATTGACGCACTTGGTGAAGGTCTGCGAATCGGCCTCGATCGAGCCCCTGGTCGAGGTCCACGACGCGGGGGAGATGACGCGCGCTCATGCCGGCGGCGCCCGCGTCATCGGGATCAACAACCGGGACCTACACGATTTCAGCGTCGACCCCTCGCGCGCCCTCGGCCTTGCTGCCGATCGTCCGGCGGGGGTTCGCCTAGTCGCCGAGAGCGGGGTCGAGTCTCCGGAAGCGGTCGAGCAGCTCCGCCACGCCGGGTTCGACGCGGTTCTGGTGGGCACCGCATTGGTCCGCGAAAGAGATCCGGACCCTCTCGCCCGCGCCCTGATCCGGGCGGGGGGCGCCCAATGAGCGGCGTGCGGCTGAAGATCTGCGGCATCACCAACGCCGAAGACGCCCGCGAGGCGATCGAGGTGGGTGCCGATGCGCTCGGGTTCGTGTTGGCGGATAGCCCGCGGCGCGTCACGCCGGAGCAGGTCGCTCTGATCTGCCAGGGGATTCCCCCCTATGTGACCCGCGTAGGCGTATTCGTCGACGAGGAGTACTCCGAGGTGGTGCGATTGCTCCGGGAGTGCCGCCTAGACCGCGCCCAGCTCCATGGCGACGAAGATCCCGGCTTCGTTCGGGCGCTCCGTGGGCGCGGCTACAAGGCGTTCCGCGTAGGTGACGATCGCGACCCGGGCGAGGAGATCGAGCGCTACCAGGCCGGCACGGTGCTGCTGGATACTTGGCATCCCGATCGGGCGGGGGGGACGGGCCTTCGCT
>CAZFNT010000760.1:0-1804 GCA_964520315.1 uncultured Gemmatimonadota bacterium | reverse complement strand
GTCGCTGTGCTGGCCGGGAATCCGCTTCGGCCTGTCGGTGCCGTTCTGTTGGGGAGCCGGGTGCGGGACTCTCGACTCTCGATGGATCAAGACCATCTCTACTTGCTCCACCAGCCCGATTGGCAGTTCCCCGACGAGTTCAGGGTGTACGAGATTGGGGAGGGTGCTCTCCACTACCAGGGAGGGATCCTGGGCGACTTCTGCACGATTGGGGTTCTTGATACACTCGCATTGCTGACGGGAACCGGAGAAACCGACATCTATTCCGTGGCGAAGCCGGACGACCCTCGGTGGCTTTCGACGATGCCCCTGGGCTGTGCGAACACGGCGTTCCGCGCGAGGCTCGCCTACATCGGTGCCAACTCTATGAGCGACGGCGTTTCGATCGTTGACCTATCCGATCCCGGGGATCCCGTGATTCTGGGCGAGCTGCGCAGCGGCAGGCGCCGTGCCCATAAGCTGGAGATCGGCGGTGAGCATTTGGCCACGGCTTGGTCGAGATACAACCCAGACCAGATCTGGTTCACGATCCACGACCTTGGCTCCGACCCTCTCGATCCACCGCTGCTCTTCGAACGCGAGGTCGCAGGGCCGATCACCTTTATGGCGATACACGACTCACTTCTCGCCATCGCGATCGACGGAGATCTCGCAGAGAATATCGAGCTCTTCGAGCGTCGCGGCCCCGCGGCCTGGGAGCACGTCGCGACAATCGAAAAGCCGCGAATCTCCTACACTCCGAGCGCCGACTTCCTCGGCCACCACCTCATCACCGCCGCCGCCGACGAGGGCTTCGAGCTATACGATCTCAGCGATCCATCGAACCCCATTCTGGAGCGCCGCTTCAACGTTCCCGGTACGGCGGTCGACGTAGCCGCAAAAGGCGAGCGACTCTATGTCGCCGACTACGAGGGTGGCCTGCGCGTGCTTGAGCGCAACGCTCATGGCCGCTACCGGCAGATTTTCAACCACGTCGACGAGAGTATCTGGACCGATGTGGCGGTCTCGTCGGATCGTTCCTTGGTGGTGGCGAGCACGGGCGAGCAGCTCCATTTTTTTCGTGAGGAAGAGGATGGAACGCTCACCCCCTTGTCGGTATTCGAGGGCAGGTGGGGGGGGTACTTCAGTGATCTGAGCTGGGGCGGCCGCATGTTGGTGGCAAGGCGCTACTCGAGCTACGTGACCTTTATCGATACGACCGATCCGACGCACCCGGTGGAGATCGGCGAGTTCGACACGAACTGGTCCCGCGGCCTGCACGCCTGGGCATCGGGCGACTCTACGATCGCGGCGATCAACGGGGAGAATCTACTCCATATCGTCTCGTCCGGATGGGACACGCGGGGCGACTCTTATGTGCACGGGCTTTCGTCGGCACCACTGGCCATGCGTTGCTCCGACGCGGTGGAGCGAGTGGGAAAGCGCATCGCCGTGGCGTGCAGCGGCGCGATCGAGATCGTCGATTACGATCCCCTGACCCACGCACTCCAGTCGTTGGGGTGGCGGGAGATCTCGATCATCGGCGACGAGATCGCATTCACCGGGGATCGGGTCTACATAGAGACCGCCGACAGTTTGCACATAGTGCTCGTCGACGAAGAGGGGGGTTTGACACGCGGCGCCGGAGCGGAGTCGGCCGGCAGCATCGCCGGGATTGCTCTGATCCCGGGAACCCCTCTCGTTGCTTCGGCGATGGGCCTAGGGGGAATCGCGATCTACGAGGATTTGGATCCGCGCGAGGAGCCGCGGCGCATGACGGAGCCGGTCGCGGTCTCCACCGACCCGCCGGACTTCGGGCCTCGCT
>CAZFNT010000759.1:0-1808 GCA_964520315.1 uncultured Gemmatimonadota bacterium | reverse complement strand
TGCAGCTACTGCATCTGGTGGCGGGCACGGGTCAGACATCGACTCAAGATGGACTGGGAACACATTTCACGTTCATCGCACCTGACTCAGGAGCCACGCCTGCTGCGCTCTGCTGTTCCCCGCAACGGCATCGATACATCGAGCACTCGCAACACAATATGTCTAGACTCTATGCTCTTCCGTACTGCGACTACTACCATGGCTCCGCGGCCCGTCCCGAAGCACGAGCCAAACTATGCCGCTCGGCCGCCGTGGCAGGCGGTTGGCTGCAGCGGCTTGCTAAGCAGCGGAGGCTAGATCCAGCGGCAGACTCGCGATTTGTAGTCAAGATACGCCTTGCCGAACTTGTCTTCCAAATAGGTTTCCTCCCTTAGTACGACCACCTTGTGGATGACGATCATGGCCGGGATGATCGTGAGGAGAATCCAAACATTGTTTAGGAGCAATCCCAAGGCCGCTTGGAGAGCTCCCGCGGCGAGATAGGCCGGATTGCGCGAGAACCTGAAGGGCCCGGTGTCGATGATGGCGGTGACCTCTTCCTTCGGGTCCAGGGACGTATCATGCCGCTTGGACGCTTGCAGGAGATTCACTACAGACACGCCGACCAGAACAGCCAGAAAGACTCCAGCCGGCAGCACGTACTGGTAGGTCCCGAGCGGCCAAGGCCACACCCAATCGCATGCCACTCCCAGAAGCAAGCCCAACAAGCAAGGGTGCGCCGTCATCCGAGACCTTCGGGCCGCTTCGCTCACGGATGCCCTCTGCGAATTTCGCACCTAAGTCTAGTCACTCGAGCCTCTCCAGAGTGTTCTTGTGGCGTCCATGGCTTCTGGTCTCCCCGTCGCCTAACGCCGCGAGTCAGCTGCGAGGCGTAGCCTCGTCTGCTGCACTCGCTTGTTCGGCGCTCTTGGCATCTAGGAGGCGAGCAGCGTAGCTCTGCTGAAACCGCAGGTAGTGAGAGACGAGCTTGTCTGGATCATTGGCGAGTTCGCGCGAGATGCGTCGTCGGATCTCGCGAACAGCCTGCGTGCCTTCATCGATCGGGGGCATCGGCTTCATCTCCCAGAAGTTCGAGTGGCGTGACGAGGGCGGGAACGAGAAGGCCAAGAAGCGTGTTGACGACTCTGATGTGATCGAACTTGTTGGCGTTGGCAAGGTGGAGGCAATTCCATGTGACGAGAAAATCGCACCGATGGTACGACGCCAAGGCCAAGTGAAGTGCATCGCCTGCCGGATCCGCCGGCATGACTGTGCGCGTGATATAGGTGCGCACGATGTCCGCTATCGGGGGCTCAATCGGAAGGAGCGGGAGAGGTTCGAGGAGCGCGAGGCAATCCGACCTGGATGGGAAGTCGCCACGAGAGAGTTCCTCGAGCACGGCAGGACTCGTGAAGAGTTCATACCGCTGGCTGGCAATCGCCCACCAGGCGCGGGTCCACGCCTTGCGCGCGACCATCTGCGGGTCGGTTCGGAGGTCGAAGTAGAAACTCGGTATGGTGGTCTCGACGTACACGCGCTTACGCATAGCCTCGGTGCCCTCAGTGGATCGCGTTCAACTGAATTCTACTACATGGGGGGCATCCAGTCAGTGATGGCCCTGGCTGTTGGCGCGAAAAAGGCCTAACCGACTATCGGATGGGACAATAGCGGGTTGCGGTGGAAGCCAAGGGAATGCCGGTGGACCGTGGGTCGCGGGACTCGCCGCGGGAAGTGGGAGGAGGGCGCAGTTCCAGGAAGAAGCCGATTGGCCTTCCTCTGATCATTCGGGAAGCTGGCCCTGTACTCGTTTCATCGGGAAGGCGTGGTGC
>CAZFNT010000758.1:0-1808 GCA_964520315.1 uncultured Gemmatimonadota bacterium | reverse complement strand
AGCATAAGGCCAAGAGGCGCATGGCGAAGCGCGCATTAGGTGGCGGATCCTGGTTCAAGATCCTCATCTGTCGAAGATCGAGCTCGGCTCGAGCAACAGGGAAAGATCGAGTGCTGGAGCGGAGTGCGTGAGCGCACCTACCGAAACGCAATCGACACCGGTTGCTCCAAGCCGCGCCACGGATTCCAGGTCGATTCCCCCGGATGCCTCGAGGGACACGCGCCCCGCCACCCGAGTCACCGCCTTCTTCAGATCGGGCAGCGAGAAGTTATCGAGCATGATTCGATCTACACCGAGTGGCAGTGCTTCTTCCAGCTCTTCCAGGTCGCGAACTTCGACCTCGATCGGCAGATCGGGTACGTGCCCGCGCGCGGCCCGCACCGCACAACCGATCCCGCCCGCTGCCGCGATGTGGTTCTCCTTGAGCAGGACCATGTCGTGCAGGCCTACTCGATGGTTCGAGCCGCCTCCGCATGCCACCGCGTACTTGGCCAGATGCAGGAAGCCGGGGATCGTCTTGCGCGTGTCGAGAACGCGGCAGGGTGTTCCTTCGAGCGCCTTTACGAAGCGGCCGGTGAGGGTCGCCACGCCGGAAAGCTGTGCGAGCAGATTCAACGCGCTGCGCTCCCTGGCCAGTACCGCACGGAGCGGGCCGCGGAAGCTCAAGACCTGGCATCCGGCGGTGATCGGCCCGCCATCTTCGACCTCGGGCGTCACACAGATCCCCCCTTCTTCGAGAAAGCGCGAGACGGCGTGGGCCCCAGCGATGATTCCCTCGGCACGAGCCACGATCCGCCCCTCCCCATGCGTCGATTCCGCGATCACCGCGGTGCTCGTGACGTCGCCTCGCTCTCCCAGATCTTGACGCAACGCTTCGCCCATGAGACGGAGAGCAGCCCGCTCGAGATCGGCATTCCAGGTCGCATTGCTCATTATCTCTCACCCATTCGCGGTCGTTCGCCCGTCGTGTGCTTTCTCGCGTTATCCTGCTTGTAAGACAGGTGCACGGATGCAGCTTCCGGGGAGTCCGGGGCGCGCGCACGATCGCCGCAGCGGACTCGAACCGGATGGAAAGGCAGAGAATGCCTCAAGAGAGTGCCACGCTCTACTCCTACGAAGCACCGATGCAAACCCGGCGCAGACTCGCGCACATTACGATCGAGTCCTTGGAAGGGGCGACATGGGAGGGCTCGTTCCGCCTTTTCGTGAGCTGTCGCACGGAATGCGAGGGGTATTTGGTGGTAACCGTCGGATCTTGGGAGGAACGGATTCCACTGGATGAGGGTGTGCAGACTCAAGTAGTCACGATCCCTGGATCGGCTCCCGAAGGGCGCGAGTCGGTGCGGGTCCGTTTCTTGATCGCGAAATCGAACCTGCTGCGCCCGTGGGCCACCGACGCGCGGATGAAATGGGTATCGGACGAGACTTGGGAGCTGCAAGCGGTCGCACCGATAGACGACGACCGGGTCGAGGAACGCCTGCATCGGTCGACCACGGCGGGGATCGCTCCCGAGACCGAGCCGGGCCTGATGCCGAAGCGCCGCCAGCCCCCTCCGGTCGAGACCTTGCTGGCGGAGTGGCGGACTCGAGCCGCCGACGAGAGACAAGAATCGGAGAAACCCTCCCCCTTCGCGGCGTTTATGCCGCCGGCGAAAGGGGACGGAGCGGCAACCATCGCCGAGACGGTGAGCGATGAGGGACCTGCGCCGGAAGAGGAGATGATCACCGAAGAGCCGGTGGCGCCAGATGAGGAGATGATCACCGAAGAGCCGGTGGCGCCAGATGAGGAGTTGGCGCCGAAGGAGAAG
>CAZFNT010000757.1:0-1829 GCA_964520315.1 uncultured Gemmatimonadota bacterium | reverse complement strand
GCTTCGAGGGAGCCCACTTTCGCAGAGATATTGGTCGCAGCTCTTGCGACTGAAGAGAGCCGAGGACAACAACCCGATGGTCTTCAAACCGCTCGTATCGATCCTCATGGGCTCGGAGTCGGATCGCTCCCCGATGAGCGCCGCCTCCGACACGCTCCGACAGTTCGCGATTCCGCACGAGCTGGTGGTCTCGAGCGCCCACAGGAGCTCGGCCGAGACCCGCGCCTATATCGCGGGAGCCGAGGAGCGCGGAGTGCGGATCTTCATCTGCGGGGCCGGAATGAGCGCCGCGCTGCCAGGCTCGGTGGCGGCCGAAACCACGCTGCCGGTGCTCGGAGTGCCGCTCGGTGGGTCGGCTCTCAGCGGTATCGACGCCCTCTACGCCATCGTGCAGATGCCGGGGGGGATTCCGGTCGGGGCGACCGCCATCGGTAAGGCGGGGGCGAAGAACGCGGCGATTCTGGCCGTGCAGATCCTGGCGCTTTCAGACGCGCGGCTGGCGGACCGACTGGTCGAGTTTCGCAAGGGGCTCTCGGTCCCACCCAAGATCGAGACGATCGCGGGAGAGAGCGAATGATCGCGGCGATTCTGCTCATGTTCGGTGTAGGGGCTGCGAGCGCAGCCGATGGAGCTTGCGTCCGTGCCCGCGGGCGATTGGCGGAACCTGCATATCGCCATCCCCCATCTTCTCCTTCCGGGGAGCGCGTGTTGCTCCAGACCAACTTCGAGAGCGGCATAATCCCTTCGGATTGGCGCGTTCAGCGGTCGAGGACTTCTTCCGATTCGTTGCCCGGCTCTTGGTTCGTGGCGCCTACCGACGGCGAGGTTGCGATCGGCGAGGGGCAGTTTCTCGCGTGGGTGAACTGGGATTCGACTCAGACCGCCGACGAGTGGCTGATCACGCCGCGCATCGATCTCTCAGACCCTGGGATCGAAGAGGTGGCGCTCGATTTTTTGCGGGTCTATCACGATCCGGCGAGGTGGGCCGAGGAGGCGACGCTGACGGTTCTGGCTTCGCGGGATGACGGGGCGAGCTTTCCCGACACGCTCTACAGGGTCACGCCGCTCTCGCCGGCCGGCAGGGAGCGGGTTTCGATCGACCTTTCAGGATACGCGGGAGGATTCCTCTTCCGCGCGGCTTTCCTCTACTCCGGCATCGGGGGCGACTCGGCTGGAATCGACGATGTGGCGGTGCGGGTCGGATTGCCGGTGCGGATCCTGAGACGATCATGGGGGAGGATGAAAGCAGGCAGAGGGCAGTGAAGCGCAAATTGGGTGAAAATCGATCGGATGGGCGCCGATAGAAGGTTTTGACGATCGCGAATTCACGGATCTCTATCAGAAATAGAGAACGATGCCAGTCGACACCCAAGTGCCTCTTCCCCAAACCAGCCCCGACACCGATCTTTTCGAGCGATCCACAGCCGAGATCTCTGAAATGGCGGCGCGATTGGGACTGCCGCGGGGTGGCCGGCACGGGGTTTGGCGCAACCGCCTGGGGCTGCGGCTCAAGAGGTCGATCGATTTCGGCTGTGCGCTTTTTTTGCTCGGTCTGGCGGCGCCGGCGATGCTCATCATCGCCGCGCTAATCAAGTTCAGCTCGCCCGGGCCGGTGCTCTTCAGGCAGCTCAGGATCGGGCATTCGCCCGATTGGGCCGGGCGGCGCTCGGGGCTTCCGCGCGCGTTCGAGATCTTCAAGTTCCGCACGATGAAGGTGGACGTGCCTGCCTACGAGGTCACGCCGGCTACTCACGACGACGATCGGATTACGCGGGTGGGTCGCTTCTTGCGCAAGACGAGCCTCGACGAGCTGCCGCAGCTTCTCAATG
>CAZFNT010000756.1:0-1831 GCA_964520315.1 uncultured Gemmatimonadota bacterium | reverse complement strand
GGCCGCGCCGGTCATCGACGGCGGGCGAGCATGAGAGCGATCAGGCCGCCGGCGAGGCCGCCGAAGAGGAGCGGGATCGTGGGCGGAGGCAGATGGCCGGTGGCGTTTCTGTAGAGTTCTTGGGCGCCGAGGTAGGCGAGAAACGCCAAGCCCGCGACGAGGGGCAGGAGGGCTCTGCCGCCCATATTGTGCTCAAGCGTAGCGGGTGTTGATCGAAGCTTCGTCGACCGACGAGTGGATCATCGCTCGCGTTATCTCGATCTTCCGGTCGAACTCGTCGAGCACCTGGATCATCTCTTGATCGCTGTTGGCGTGGATGGCGCGAAGGAAGTATTCGAGTCCCATGTTCGGCCTCTTTCGGCGGGAGCGGGAAGTGGGAGGCTCGCGGTCTCGGGCCGCTCTGGCCTTCGATCGGCGGAGCCGGTCTTCTTGGCGTTCGTTCGCTCAACGAAGCAAGCAGCGTGCCGAGACCCGGCAAAATCGACCGGGTTCTCCGATCCCCCTGTGATTCCAAGAGATCGCTCGAATACCGACTTCATGGGACGCTCGGCGGCGCTCCTCCCAGTGGAGGATTCGTTACTTTTGTGCGTCACTATTGATGTCGATGTGAACAAACTGATCAGCGGGCCAGGGACGGGTCCCGCGCAGCCAGTCGAGCCGGTCTCTCTCGAGTTCGAGTCTGCGTTTCTCTCCGGCTGTCGTCGCTCTCTTCTCGGCTATCTCGATCGCTGCCTCGGCTTCGTCGAAGCGCCGCGACGATGCGAGGTCCCGTGCCGCAGGAGGGCGCTCTTCCTGGGCCAGATGACCCGACTCGTTCGGGATCGTAGGGGAGAGCTCGAGGCGGGCCAACTCGCGTAGCGCCGGAGCCACGCGTTGGTCGCCCGCGAGCTGACTGAGGGTGCTTCTCGCTCCGGGAGCTCCCGCCCTGTGCTCGCATCGACCGAGTGAGAGGCGTGCAGCGCCGCGTCCGGGTGATAGCCGCAACGATTCCCGCCATTCATCGGCCGCGGCCGCGTATCGACCGGATCGAGCCAGAGCGGCGGCGGCATGCTCATGGCGGGCTACCGCATGCGCGCAACGCCTGTTCAGGATCGAGGGGCGCTGAAAAAGCAGCTCGGCGTATCTCAGATCCTCCTCGCTCAGATCCACCTCTTCCAGGAAGCGATCCCAGCCCTCGATGAGGTTTCGGAGCGGCTCTCCGTACGCCGACTCGAACTCGCCCCAGCGATAGGCTCGCGCGAAAAGCCCCGGCCCTCGCGTCTCCAGGAGCCAGCGCACGAAGCTGCCCATGGCGGCGTAGGCGCGCGGCCCGGCCTCGGTCCAGAAGCCCACGGCGCCGGCGATCGTCTCGATCTCGGGCAGGAGCTCCAGCATACGCAACGCGCCGGCGCGCTGGTGCAGGGTGAGGCGATCGCGCGGTCGATCCCCCAGCGCACTGGCGAGCCCCTCTACGAGGCCGAATCGTGCGCTGATGCCGATTCCGGGCAGCCCGATCGGGGTCGAGAGAACGTGCGCGAGCTCGTGAGCCAGCACCGGATGGGGGGAGGGCGCCGCGTTGATATGAAACTCGTGTGCGATCGGATCTTCGAGGCTGGTTTGGCCGGCTCCTATCCAGCGCTTCTTCGTGTCGGCATCGGGGTAGATGTATGAGCCGATCCTCATCCGTGGCGGGTCGGTGCCGAGCAGGGCCGAGATTCTCCGGAGCTGCCACTCGTGGTCGATCGCGAGCGCTTCGATCTCGTCGGGAGTGATCGATCGGGCGTCGTAGTGGTTGCGGAAGTTCGGTGTTTCCAGGCACGACCCCAGTGCTTGCCGGATCAGCTCTCGATTC
>CAZFNT010000755.1:0-1832 GCA_964520315.1 uncultured Gemmatimonadota bacterium | reverse complement strand
GCATGAAGCAGGGCGTTTCGACCGTGCCGTGAGCCGTGTGGATCGTCCCGCGGCGTGCACCGGACGGATCGGTGGAGATCAAATCGAAGCGGAAGCTGTTCGACATTGTGCTAGCGGATGAACATCGCGTCGCCGTAGCTGTAGAAGCGAAACCCGGTGGAGATCGCCTTCTCGTACGCCGCCAAGACCGCCTCGCGGCCGGCCAGCGCGGAGACGAGCATGAGCAGTGTCGATCGGGGCAGATGGAAATTGGTGAGCAGTGCGTCAACGACCTGAAGCCGCATCGGGGGATGGATGAAGATGTCGGTCGTGCCGCGGCCCGGAGAGACCAGGCGACCCGGAGCGGCTCGAGCCTCGAGCACCCGCGCCACGGTCGTACCGATGGCGACAACACGCCCGCCGCGGGAGCGCGTCTTCCCGATCGCGCGGGCGGTCGTTCGCGGGAGATCGAAGGCTTCCGGGTGCATTCGGTGCCGGGCGATCCCTCCCTCTCCGACGGGTCGAAAGGTGCCCGGCCCGACGTGAAGCACCAGATCTGCCACTGCCACGCCACGGTCATCGAGGCTCTCGATGAGCGAGCGGGTGAGGTGGAGCCCCGCTGTCGGCGCGGCGACCGAGCCGCGAACAGCCGCATAGACCGTCTGGTACCTTTTCCGATCCTCGGCATCCGGGTCCCGGCGTATGTACGGCGGCAGAGGGATCCGGCCCTGCGAGTCGACGGCATTGTCGAGCTTGGTCCCGGCGAGATCGAAGCGCAGGACTCGCTCCCCCCGCGATCGCTCTTCTTCGACGGTTGCGCGCAGAGTGCCGCCGAAATCGAGCGGCACTCCGACTCTGAGTCTGCGGGCGGGCTTCAGGAGCGCGCTCCATCGGTCCTCCGAGAGCGCAGAGACGAGGAGCGCCTCGATCTTCCCGCCGGTGTCGCTCCTCTCTCCCAGCAGACGGGCCGGGAACACGCGCGTCATGTTCCGAACGACCAGATCCCCCGGCCGGAGAGCCTCGATAAGGTCGGGGATTCGGGCGACGGCGCTCTCCCCACTGCCGCGGTCCAGGATCAGAAGTCGCGCGGCCTCTCGAGTCGGCGGCGGGTGTTGGGCGATCCGATCGGCCGGCAGATCGAAGTCGTACTGCTCCAGGCGGTCTCCGGCTTGCGGATGCGTCATTCGAAGAGACGGGCTTGGGGACCGCGCCCATCCGGCGCGAAACCTAGATGACGATAGGCGAGCGCCGTCGCCAGCCGACCCCGCGGCGTGCGCACCAGGAGCCCCTCCATGATCAAGAAGGGTTCGACCACCTCTTCGATAGTGTCCTTCTCTTCAGCGATCGAGACCGCGAGATTCCCGAGGCCGACCGGACCTCCGCTGAATTTCTGAATGATCGCCGTGAGCAATCTCTTGTCGAGGTCGTCGAGGCCCCGCGCGTCGACATCGAGACGATCCAATGAGCTCTCGACCACCGGCAGAAGCACGCGCCCGTCCCCTTCGACCTCGGCGAAATCGCGGACTCGTCGCAGAAGACGGTTTGCGACTCGAGGCGTGCCCCGTGAGCGACGGGCGATCTCGAGAGCCGCGTCGGCTTTCGTCTCGACCCCGAGCAGGCTCGCGGAGCGCTCGACGATCCTAGCCAGCGGCTCGGCCGCATAATGCTCGAGATGAGAGTTGATTCCGAAACGGGATCGCATCGGGGAAGAGAGAAGCCCTGAGCGGGTGGTGGCACCGATGAGCGTGAAAGGGGCCAGGGTGAGCCTGACGGTTCTGGCGGCCGGACCGGAGTCGATCATGATATCGAGGCGGAAGTCCTCCATCGCCGAGTACAGATACTCCTCTACCACC
>CAZFNT010000754.1:0-1832 GCA_964520315.1 uncultured Gemmatimonadota bacterium | reverse complement strand
CGGGTCGGAACACTCTGGGTCAGATCGAACTCCAGATAGGTCTGCTCGGCGACGGCGCGGGCGACGGTGCGTGGGCTGAGAATCCGAGCCCCGTCGAGAGTGCCTCGGTTGAGCAGAAGCTGGAAGAAGCGAGCGATCTCGGACGGTGTTCCGATCACATTGCCCGCCGGGATCAGGCCGGTGAGGATCCTCGGATCGTTGGAAATGTCGCCCACTTCACGGATCGAGGCGCCGAGCGACCGCTGGAGGAGCCAGCTGTACGGCGGCAGCGGCGGAAGGCCGGTGAACGCATTGCGGGCGACGAGCCCGATCTCTTCCGGCTTCACTCCGTAGCTCATCCGCTCTACGCCGATCGGCTCGAGAATCCGCTCTCTGGGGACCGTAAGGATATCGTCCCCCGTCACCCGGTGCACGATCTCGCCCAGAAGGAAGCCACCCGTCAGGGCGTGGTAGGCCAACACCCGACCCGGCCGCCAGGTCGGCTTCGTCTCGCAAAGGATCGAAAGGGCAAGGTCGGGATCACCGAGCGCCTCGAGGCCGTCCTTACCGGCGTGCCCCGGGGGAATGTTGGGGATGCCGGCCCTGTGGGTGAGCACATGCCGAATGGTGATCTTGTCTTTGCCGTGCCGCGCGAACTCGGGGATGTACTCCGCGACCGGATCGTCGATGTGCAGGTAGCCCTGCTCGTCGAGCATGTGGATCACGGTCGCGGTGACCGCTTTCCAAGCGGAAAATATGTTGTAGAGCGTCGTCGGTTTGGCCGGCACCAACTCGGCGTCGGCCGGATCGTCGGGCGAGTTGCCGGAGGCGTGCCCGATTGCGCGGTCGATGACGATCTGCCCCCGGCGCATGAGGCAAAGCGCCACCGCGGGATGCAGGCGGGTTCGGTAGATCTCTTCCACCGAGTGCCAGATCTCGTCGATATCTTCTTCGGTCAGGCCACCTGCCGCAGTCGTTTCCACTCTTGCTCAGTGGCTCCCTGGGCGAAGGTTGCGGGCTGACGCCGGAGATATGGGAGGGGACAGTGGTGGAAGCGGTGAGAAGGCCTATCTGCCCTATCTGACGCGATCAGGGCGGGCAGCCCAGGAGCGGATCGGTCGTCTGGCCACGACACCTGCCCTGGCGACCGGGTCATGGTCCTCTCCGCGATTCCCGCGTACAGTCCCCGCCGTGCCACGGCGACCGTCTTGTATCGCGTGCTCCAGGAGCACCTCGAGACCTTCATCGAGTGCGCGGAGTCGGACGGGCGGGAGCTGCCGGGATTCGTCAAGAAGGAGCTGCGGGGTTTCTTGGAGTGTGGAGTCTTCGGGCTTGGCTTCGCCCGCTTCGAATGCCCTTGCTGCCCCACAACCTGCTGGTCCCGTTTTCGTGCAAAGGACGCGGTTTCTGCCCGTCATGCACAGGCCGTCGCATGTCGGAAACTGCCGCGCACCTCGGCGGTTCCCTCCAGTCAAAGCCGGGTTTCCGCGCGCTCCGGTGGGTTCGACTTGCGCTCGGCGGTCTCAGTGCCGGCGGAGGACCGCGCCGGACTGGAACGGCTCTGCAAATACATCTCCCGCCCACCCATCGCGACCGATCGTCTGGAGCTCACCAATGAGGGCAAGGTGCGCTACACCTTCCGCAAAGCCTGGCGGAACGGCAGGACCTATGTCGAGCTCGAGCCGTTGGAGTTCATTGCTCGCCTGGTACCATTGATCCCGCGCCTTCACCTCATCCATTTCCACGGCGTTCTTGCGCCACGATCGCGGCTTCGCCCACTGATTGTGCCGCGGAAAGAGCCCAAGGATTCTGACTGCACTCACCAGGCTCTCGATGGCGATGGCTCGACCGCC
>CAZFNT010000753.1:0-1843 GCA_964520315.1 uncultured Gemmatimonadota bacterium | reverse complement strand
GCTCGAAGATGCCGTGCGCCTGCGCCTGCGCGCCGACGTGCCCCTCGGCGTCTTCCTCTCGGGCGGCGTCGACTCGAGCCTGGTCACAATGCTCACCGCACGCATGCGCGGAAACGAAGCGGTCAAGACCTTCAGCATCGGCTTCGACCACGGCCCCGACTACAACGAGCTCCAGCACGCCCGCCGCGTCGCCGCCCTCGCCCAGACACGCGCAAGGGAAGCGATCCTCTCACCGACCGACTTTCTCGAGTTCATCCCCCGCTTCGTCTGGCACATGGACGAGCCGGTCACCGAGGGCGCCGCGCTCCCCCTCTACGCCATCGCCCGCCTCGCCCGAGAAGACGTCACCGTAATCCTCTCCGGCGAAGGTGCTGACGAGCTCTTCGGCGGCTACCCGACCTACGGAGTGATGCTGGCGATCGAGCGCTGGCGCCGCCTACCCGGCTTGCTCCGCACACCGATCGAAGCGAGCGCGCGGCGCCTGCTCGCCTCCCGTCCGCGCGCTGAGCGAGTCCTCGACCTCTTGGCCCGCCCGCTTCAAGAACGCTACACCGGCGCCCACGTCTATGACCTCCGCCAGCGAGCCCAAGCCTACCACCCCGACTTCCTGGAGCAAGCAACAACATACGATCCTCTCGCCACGATCCGCTCGCTCTACGAGCGTTCCCACGGCCTCCACCCCCTGCGCCGCATGCTGCATCTCGATTTCAAGACCTGGCTACCGAACGACATTTTGATCAAGGCCGACCGCATGAGCATGGCCGCCTCGCTAGAGCTGCGGGTCCCCTTCCTCGACCACCGCCTTGTCGAACTCTCCACGCGCATACCCCCCGCCTGGCTGACCGACGCGCGCCGCCGCACCAAACGGGTCCTCAAAGATGCCGCCGTGCGCAGCGGCCTGCCCCACGACCTCGTCCATCGCTCCAAAATGGGCTTCCCGACGCCGCTGGCATCACTATTCAAGGGCGCCCTGCGCGATTTTGTCGGCGATCGCCTGCATTCCGATCGCGTGCGCGAACGAGGAATCCTCGACTCCGATCTCTGTTGCTCCCTCTATCAGCAACATATTGCCGGCGAAGGCGACCACCACAAGCTGATTTGGCGGGCAGTAGTGCTCGAGGAGTGGTTGCGGACTTTTCTCGATGAGCGTGGAGCGCGGGTGAGGGAGTTGTCGAGCGCGGGTTAGGCGAGCCGGGAATCCAGGGGGAGGGGTACTTGTCATACGCCCCAAAGACCCGCCGCAAGCAACACAATACGGCGATCTATACCTGGAGTTGCCGGCGCTGCGGGAGCGGGTGATCGGGGCGATCGGATCGGATGGCGTTCTGATTCGATCAGGGACGGTTCCGACACCCACCCCACGGATCCGCCGGGAGCCAGCCGCGGCGGGCGCGCAGTCCGCAGCCAGATATGCCCCGGCACACGCGTTCAGAAGCACTCGTAATCGAGCCCCTATGCGGTGCGCAGCGACGGGGTTTGCGTGGCAGGGTCACACGAAGTTCGAGTCCAGTGCGTCCCCCCCCGGGGAAAGGTCTTGCTCGACCCATTGCCGAGGGGGCACGGCTTCGGCGAGAACTCCGCTCCGGCTTGACCTTTGGCCCCCCTCGAGTAGTATCTTGTTATCTATGGATACCAATGTCTTGCGCCCCGTGAAGCGCTGGATTCTCGCTCCAGCTATCGCCGCTCTTCTCGCCGGTTGCGTCTTCGACCCCGCCGAGCAGACCGGTCCCGGGGAGCCTCCCGCCGAGCCGAAGCCGTTCACCAGCATCCAGAACACGATGGAGAACTTCCGGCAGGCACACGAGGAGCAGGATATCGAGCTTTACCGCTCTTGCCTGAAGGC
>CAZFNT010000752.1:0-1844 GCA_964520315.1 uncultured Gemmatimonadota bacterium | reverse complement strand
AGAGAGCCGCCGCCCGATCGCTTTCGATGGGGGAGTCGACCCTGCGCCGAAGGCTGAAGGTGAAGAAGGAAGAGGGGGAGGATCGGGAGCGGTTGACCGACTGAGGACGGGTTCTCGCGGCGACCCCTCTACCTCCGCGCCACAGCCGTGATGGCCTTCCCAGGCTCCCGACTGTGTCGAACACTAGAGTGGACCCTGGCCTGCCAGTCGTTTGTGTGACACCGACACTAGTGTGCCGAAACAGAGAACGCGCCCTCGACGAAGGGTCGAAAACCGGCGGACGCAACCCCCCACTTGCACCGACCCCAATGGTTCGCGAAACTCACGCCTCATGAACCCTGGCGAGGATCAAGACCTGGAACCGACGGCGCGCGATGAGCCGCCGGTCGAAGCGACCGAGCTTCCTTCGGAGCCGCCGGAAGCCGTCGTCGAGGCGGATCCGCCCCCGTACGAACCGCTCCCCGCATCGCCCGACGAACCCCTCCCCGCACCACCGGGGGGAGCCGTCCCGGTGATGCAGCTCGGCGCACTATCGGTCATCGCCGCCGGGATCTTTGTCTCGAGCTGGCGCATCTCCTGGCCGGGTTTGAGCGAGCGGCACGGCGCGTTCGCGTCCGCAGTGCTCGAAATGGCGGGCGGCTTTCGGGTGCCGCCGCTCGACGCGGCACCTCTGCACTCGTGGGTACTCGGGTCTCTTCTGGCGCGATCGGGCGCGAACGAGCTCTCGATGCGTTTTCCCGGCGTGGCCCTGGCGGCCTTCGTGCTCATCGCGCTGGGCATCGCCGTTCGCGCCCGTCCATCCACGGAGAAGGGCGGCACGTCGCTACTGCTGGCGCCGGCGACTCTCGCGGGAGTGCCGCTCTGGTGGTTTGCGGGCCGCGCACTCGATCCCTCGGTCACCGGTGCACTCTTTGGAGCGCTGGCGGTCACCGCGATCCTGGCCGGCGATCCCGGGCGCGGGCTCGAGGGTTGGCGAGGCTGGTGCCTCTACCTGGCCGGAGCCCTCGCTTGGCTCGCTGGGGCGGGGCCGGCGGGCCTCTTGATTCCGTGGGCTGTCGTGGTGCTGCATCTCGCCCTCCACGGGCGCGTGAGCTCGATCCGCGGCGTTACGAACCATAGCGGGGCGATAGCCGCGCTGGCGCTTCTCGTCGCGGTCTACGCTCTGGCGCTGATCGGATCCACGAGCGAATCCCGTGCCCTCTGGCTAGAGAGCATCTCGACCGCCGCGAGGCAATGGACCAGCCCCCCCACGGTCGGGTTTCCGCAGCTACTCCCCTGGTTGGCCCTCTTTCCCGCCGCGCTCTTTCTGCCCTCCGCCGCGATTCGAGGCGTGGGCGCCGATCGTCGCCCTCGTGGCGATCGTGATCCCCCTGGCGGTCGGGTTGTGGACACCGATTCCCGCAACCACGGCGGCGATCCTGGCCGCTCCGGCGCTCGCCTTCTTGGTCGGTCGAGACCTGAGCGAGCGTGTGTCGATGCGGCACCGGCTGCCGGAGCTATGGCTCGTCGTGGCGGTACTTATCTTTGGATCGGTCGCGGCGATGGTCCAACGGGTCCCCTTGTCGCCCATCCTCTCGATAGCCCGCGCCGGAACATCGTTCCAGTTCCGCCTCATGGCCTCGGCGGCTCTCGGTGTCTCCGCGGCCCTGCTCGGTGCCGGGCTGTTGACGCGGCGTCACGGTCAGACGCTTTTGTTGGTCGCAGTCGGGTTTTGCGGCATCGGGGTGGCAAGCGTCGAGTTCCTGGGCGCCCCGATCGATCGAGCGCTTTCCCACCGCGCTTTTCTGGTCGATGCGCAGGAGCTGCTCGCCAAGAATGATGCGGGTTTGCTCGTCGAGGGCGCC
>CAZFNT010000751.1:0-1845 GCA_964520315.1 uncultured Gemmatimonadota bacterium | reverse complement strand
CGGGGATCAGAGACCAGTGCGTTCTCCCGATTCCCCCTGAAATCCCCCCCCAGCCAGTCGCGTGTGGCCAAGATGGAGGCGGCCGACCCCTCGGCTTCCATCGATCTGCTGCTCCGTACACTGCTCTCCCCTGGCGCCCCGTTGACCGAATTGGGGGGGATCATCGACACCGCGAACATACAACGACCGAATTGAGCGAGGCTGGAGCGGTCACCAAACCGAAGGCGGTACGGAGATGTCCAGCCCGGCCTACGCCGACTTGTTCAGAATCAAGAATGATCTTCCGCAGAGTCTGTAGGGGAGCCAGGGAAGCGCTATACTGTCGCAGGCTCTTACACTCGAAACCACAGCATCATCGAGCAACGAGAAGTCATACGACCGTTGAACCGTTACGCGGCTCCGCCGCAGTCGACAGGAGGAGAGATGAGTCTGCTCGCACCGGTCGTTGCCTGTTTGGCGTTCGCCGCCGCCGACCCTCCACGGCTCCACGGCCTTCGGGGGGAGATCGCCGTCGCCGGGCACCACGCCTTCCTCGCCGCCGAGAGTGGCGTGATCGTCGCGGATGTGGGCGTCGCGGGAGCGATCCCCTGGGTGGCCGAGGTTGCGCTTCCGGGTGAGATGCGGGGCGTCACCCTTGTGGACGCGGATGCGCCCGTTCCCGTCGTCGTGGCAGCCGTCGCCGGCCTCGACGCCGGGGGACGGGACGGCATCGTCCTGATCGAGGCGAGACCGCCGGGGGGCGAGCTGGTCGGCGTCGCCCTCGCCGACAGCGGGGAGGCTCTCTTCGAACCCGCCGTCGCAGGCGATTTGGTGCTGGTGAGAACCACCACCGGCTTCGTGGTCTTCGACATCGCCGAGCCGTGGCGGCCGCGGCTCCGCGGGACCTACGACGCCCTGCAGCACGGCGCCTACGAGGTCACCGATGTCGTGGGCCGGGACGGTGCCGCCTACGTGCTCGTGAGAAGCGGGGGTGACGCTCTCCAGGTGGTCGATCTCGCCGATCCCGACGATCCGGTCCTGGCGCGCTCGCTCCTGGATCACTATCAGATCGGCCTGGACGGAAGCCTCGCGCTCGAGCCTCACCTCCCGCTCCTCGCGATGGTGGCCGGCTACGGCACGGAAACCCCTCTCTACCAGCTTCGCCTAGACGACCCGCTGAACCCGACCATCGTCGGCCAATGGACGGTCTCGGGCCGCGGCACACTCTCGTTGCGCGCCCCCCTCCTGGCGGGGAGCTTCGTGACCACTTCCGACACACCTCCATACCGCCTGGCGACCTACACCGCCGGCTCGGACACGGCGGTCTCGGCGATCTCGGCGGAAGACGAGGCGAGCCGGGTCGCCCTTCTCGGCGGTGACCGGGCGCTCCTCTACTCGCGCGGGGCAACCGCTCTCGGGGACCAGGGCCACGAACACCTTCGAATCTGGGAGACGATTCCCCCGGAAAGATCGGCCGACTTCCCGGTCCGCATCTCCCTCGGACGGGAGACCACCGCTTACGCCGTCGATCTCCCCCACGACAGCCTGGCCGTGGTGGCCTACCTCACACGCGAGGATTCGTTCGTCGTCGCGGCAGTCGACCTAGGCGATCCGGCCCGACCCCTTCTCGGCGGCTCGTGGACGAGCGCTTGGGAAGCCGATCCCTCGGCCCGCAAAGCGCTCGCCTTCCGCTCGGACGGAATCGGGGTCGCCTCCGAGGGCGTGCACCTCCACGTCCTCGATGTCTCCTCACCGGCCGCCGTCGAGCACGTCGCGACACTGGATTCGGCGGGCGGGGAGCTGGCCGCGATCGAGGGCGACCTGGCGGTGGTCGCGGTCGCGGCGATCCGGGGCGGCGGGCACTAC
>CAZFNT010000750.1:0-1848 GCA_964520315.1 uncultured Gemmatimonadota bacterium | reverse complement strand
CTCCACCCATGATCCATTTACGAGCATAGTCGCCCATACTGTGTACGCTTGATCCAAAAACACATAGGGACGGCCGTTGGCATCGATCGAAACCTGCGGGTAAGTCGCCGAGTTGACCGGAAACTCCCCAGGTCCCTCGCCGTTCGCCGCAATCGTCCATGCGAGTGAATCGCCGACCGTTTCTCCCAGCGCATAACGGGAGCCGAAACCATCCCCCTCATCCTGATAAACGAAGTGTAGCTTCCCGTCGCTCGACGCGGCGATCGACCAGTGCAGGTGCATCGAATTGATGGCGCTGTAGGGCGCATCCATCGTCGCGATTGGAGCGATGGTCCAGGGGGCGAGCGGATCGTCGCTATTGTCACGAAACGCGAACCACTTGCTCCTGTCGGCCACGCCGTCGTCGTCCTGATAGACCAGCCCGATCTTGTCGGCGAACGCGAGGATCTTCGCGCTCTTGCGATGCTCGGAATTGCTCGATCCGAATGCCTGACCACTGCTGCTCCACGTCAGTCCGTCGTCGGTGCTGTACTGGACCTTGATTCGCACATCGTCGATGCCGTTGTCGGCCGTGAATGCGCTCCAGAGTCGCGGATCGGCCTCTCCCAGCTCCCGTGCGATCGTCGCCCTGCCGGCGCCGGAAGCGAAGACGGCGGCCGGCGCATCGATCCGCCACTCGCCGAGCGGGGGGTCGTAGGTCAACTTGTAGTACTTCACGCCCTCGGTGAAGTCGGCTTCGAATGTTCCGCTCACGACCATATGCAGCGCCCATTCGGAATCGAGAAGCCCGTCGGAAACCAGGCGATAGTTCGAATCGATCTGGATCGTTTCTTCCCAGGCCGGGTCCATGCTGCTCCACGTGGCGGTGTGAAGCCAGATCCCGATCGGCTCGTGGCGGCCGTGCTGGGCGGTGGCGAGCAGGCCAGCTCGGCTGAGCGCCCCGCCGTCGTCACTCACCCAGAGGTGGCGCATGAAGCGGGTGCTGGTAATCAGGCTGTGCTCACTCACCGCACCGCTGTCGAGATCGCGCAGGCTGTTGGGGAGCGAGCAGATTTCGAGTGCGCGCGCCGACGCGATCACGACCAAGGGCAGGCTCAGTAGAGCGGAGAAGAAGGGAGCGTGACGAGTCATGCGTAGTCTTCCGTTCCCACGACCGAGCCCACCAATCCCTCATCGGTATCATCGGCTTGGCCGGTGCACAAGCTGAAAGATGCGACGTGACGTTTTGATATAGCCGCAAAATTCCCCAGGGGACTGCGCACTGCCGGGCGGGCAGCCGTCCATCTCAGCCAGGCCTGCACAGCGGCTCCGCTCGGGCCGAACTTCCCGCCCTGCGCGCCCCCGCGAAGCGCCGCGGCCCCGCCCGCCCCTACGCGGTGGCAATCTGCCTCAGTCCTACGTCTGTTCTCGAGAGATGCGGTCAACTCGGGACGTGCATCGGCGATGCACCAAAAGTTCCGGCGTTCGCGATATTGGGACCAGCGGCGCGGAAATCGGCAACTTACTTCGCGCAACGCTCGAAACGAAGGCACCGGCAAGGGAAGATCCTCAGCGTTCCGGCCCACTCCCGTAGGAGCGGATTCTCTCATCGCCTCGCCCCTCGCCTGATTCCGGAGTTGACGCTCCGCGTTGAGCTGCGGCGCGCAGCGCCGACTGGTTCAGCCGGTTGTTCGGTCTCTATCCTCTGGGGGAGTCACCCATGGATGTTCCCCCGCTTTCTGCAGCCAGTGCCCGGCGCTGTTCCGTTCTATGTTTTCTGGATAACGATAGAGCTCACTGGTTTTTACGTAGGGCAGCGGAGTAAAAATCCAGTGCAGCGATTTGTTAGCCCATTTCTGTTCTCATATT
>CAZFNT010000749.1:0-1857 GCA_964520315.1 uncultured Gemmatimonadota bacterium | reverse complement strand
GCGACCTGGCGTACTTGGCGGTGGGCCGGCTTTACTACGAGCTTGGGAAGCTGAACAAGGCCGCCTCTTTCTACCAGAAGGTGCCCCGGCAGAGCACGTACTACGAGCGAGCCCTCTACGAGACAGCGTGGACCTACATCAAAGCCGACCGATACAAAAAGGCGCTTCAGACGGTGGATGTACTCTTGCTCCTGGTGAAGGACGCCCGACTTAGCGTGCGTGCGCACGTGCTCCGTGGTCGACTCGCGACCCTGCTCTCCGATTACGCGAAGGCGGTCGATACCTATAAGCAGATCTTGGATCGTTTCGCGCCGATACGGAACGAGCTGAACCACTTTATGGTGGACTCCAAGAACATCGGGCGATATTTCGCATGGCTTATCGATCGTTACACAGAAGGCGGGACATTGCGTGCGCCTCTCACGAAGCGTACAGTCCGCTGGCTCGAGGCCACTCCCGCGATGCGTCGCGTAGTCCGAGTGCTCGGCCGGATGGGAAAGGAGCGTCGAGATATCCGCGCCGCGCGGACGATCGCCCGCGACCTCGAGAGGGTGGTGAGCTCCGAAAATCGCGTTGCACTCTTTCCCCACCTCACAGAAGGATGGACACGTGCGCTGGTGACTCAGAACCGCCTCCTCGGTGTGACGTCTCGTGCATTGGACCAGCAGGTGAAGTTCTTGAAGGGTCGACTTTCCGCCAAGATTCAGCGCGAAGTCGACGGCATGAAACTGTACCGTCAGGCGCTGGAGCGTCGCCTTCGGAAGATTCCGATGAGCTTCGAAGCCTACGAAGATCGCCAGGCGCAGATCGACGGGCGTTACGTCGATCTCAAGCGCAAGGGATTTCTGGTCGGCCAGTCACTGAAGCTCCTGAAACGCCAGTTGCGCGCCATAGAGGAGCAGATCAATCGCCAGCAGTTCGCTGTGAAGGGAAAGAAGCTTACGTCGGGTAAGGCGAAGAGGATGCGTCGCGAGATCTTGGCCGAGAAGAGTCGCATCGAGAAACTCTACGGAGATCTCGAGCGTCTCCGCGATGATATCAAAGCCGAAAGCGCGCGGATCGGCGTGGGTGATTCCGTGACACGACGTGAGCGTGATTTAAGGCAGCAATTGATCGCCGCTATGAAACGAGAAGGGCTCGCGTACGAGCAGCAGGCGTCTCGGGTCGGGGCCGCTCAACTCAAGAGGTTCGATCGTTTGGGCGCAATTCGCTCACGGGCGTTCAAGGCGTTCGGTGTGTTGCAAGGTCTCATCCAGAAGATCGACAAGAAGGTTCGGGAGAAGGCGACTCAGCTCAAGGCGCTCATCGCGCGCGAGCAGCGACATCTGGATCGCTACCAACGCGAGATGAACGGATACGAGGGCGATAGCCGTCGAATCACCAGTGAGATAGGCCACAAGATCTTCAAGCGCGCCCATCGCCAGATGAAGAAGGTGGTCCTGGGCGCAGATGTAGGCATCATCAACGTGGCGTGGCATCGAAAGACGCAGAAGGCCCAAGAGATTCGCCGACTCGCGGTAGAGAAAAACCGCAAACTCAGTTCTATCCAACGCGAGAGCCGTCGCTTGATTCGCGAGGCTGGAGGCGGAGGGGAGAAATGATTCGAGGCGCGAGTTCCTTGTTGGCATTCCTCGTGCTGGTGGCTGCACCTTCAAGCGCTTCTTCGGCCGATCCTAAGGGTAGCCCTCCATTGCGGATCGCCAAGCGGTCGGCGGGAGCCCAGGCGCGTCCCGCCAAGACACGAGTCGTGACGAAGAAGGCTCGCGTCACCCCAAAGGAAAGGCTGTCGAAGAGGAAGAAGACTCGCGCCTCTGAGAAGACGCCCGCCGCACGAAAGAAAACGTCAGGTCAGACCTC
>CAZFNT010000748.1:0-1865 GCA_964520315.1 uncultured Gemmatimonadota bacterium | reverse complement strand
GAGGCCGAGCGCTTCCAACGCGACACCTCGTTGATCCCCTTCGGGGCGATCCTGAGCGGGCGGCAGCGCCTGGTTCTGGGTGAGCTGCACCGCGGCGCGATCGTGGTCGCGGCGCTTGTGTTCATCGTGCTGCGGGTCGCGCATCCCCGGCTCTTCTGAGAGCCGATCCTCGTTCCGAGACTCGCGGAGGAGCGGGGCCTGCCGGCCCCGCTCCGTCGAAAGCGCTCAGCAATCGACCGGCTGAATGCGATCGCGGTCGAAGGTGTGCTCGCCCTCGAAAGGTGCCCCGTTGTCAGTGCCCTCGAACTCTATCGAGACCGATCCATCCTGGAGGATGGTGTAGGTGCCGGAGATGTTTCCATCGTGCACCCCATCTTCGCTCTCGAAGGTGCCGTCGAAGTCGTCGGTCGGATGCTGCCATTCCGAGCGCAGCGTGAAGCTCCAGTCTTCGTCGAGCTCCCAGCATCGCGTGCCCTCGTCCGCCGAAGCCGCGGGCGCGAAGGACTGCATCGTGAAGAGGGCCAGGGCGGCCAGTGAAATCCGCAACATAGATCGGGTACGCATCGATCACTCCATTTCGATCCTGACCGAGGCCAGTTCCCCGGTCTTGGGGGCGCAATGGTGCGGCGGGAGGTTTCGTTACCGAGGACGAGCGGATAGGCCATTCAAACCGTGTTTTCGCCTTTCAGCACTTCCGCGATCGAGTTCATCGTGCCCCCCCCCGCTCCTTCGCGCCGCCGCGCGCTCCGTCTCGACTCGACTCGCCGGCGCCGGAGCCGCCGAGGGCTTGCTTCTCTTTCGCCATTTCGCGAAAAGGCCCATTCGGTTCTGCTGGTGAGCTGCGCAGACTGGCAATAGGGGACCGGATGGCTAGAGATCATCGAAGATCTCCTCGGTGCCTCTCTCGACCCACTCGCCGAGCAGGAATGGCGGAAGGGCGTACTCCGTGGGCTGGATGCGTAGGCTGTTGTCGTAGGAGCAGGCCGCCACGAGCGCCCCTCGGATCGGCACTACGACGGAGCCGCACTCGTCGTGAAGTAGCCCGGATGGAGCATGCGCTGGAACGATTCCACGCTCGGAGTCGAGAACGAGTGCTTCGAGCCGGTACCGCCACTCGGAACCGAAAGAGTCCGTTGTATAGAAGACCCCGCTGGGTTTAGCGACGAGGGTGAAGTAGCGAGCGGGTCCTTTGCACCGAGATCCGGGTACGTCGACCAGTCTTCCCTCGCTTGAGATCTCGTATGCGGAAAGCCAGTTGTCACAGACCGTATAAGGACGGCAAAGGTTCGCGATCAGGAGCGACCGTTCATGTGTCTCCATGGCCACCACGGCGCCGCCGGTCAAGCGCCACTCCACCGGGCGGATCGACTCCGACTCCGCGATCCAAGTGGCGATGCGCGTGTCGCAGGGCGCCCACTCCCCGCCCGTCGATCCGGCGAACACCCCCACGTCGCCGATCGCCTCCAATCTCTCGACTACGAAGTACGGGTAGACGTAGATCATGGACCATCTACCGAGCCAGACCGGCTCGGAGAGATCGGTCACGTCTACCGTCTGAAAGACATGGTGGGTCGGCCACCCGTCCGAGTACCTATTCCCGTAGGTGTGAAGATAGAAGCGATCTCGAGTCGCCGGTCGCCCTTCGAGCCCCCGATGTCGTGACACGGCTCGCGTTGCCCGCCGCCCCAATGCAACCTTCTCGACCTCGTCGATCCACATCTCCGTGACGAGGCGCGGATCGGCCGGTTCGGAGAGATCGAAGAGGTGCACGCGCCTCATGCCGGGCGGGGAACGAATCCCGACTTCGCGGGACTCTCCCGCCGGAGGATTGCCAGCATCCGGCAGATCTCTGCCTGTGCGACAGA
>CAZFNT010000747.1:0-1872 GCA_964520315.1 uncultured Gemmatimonadota bacterium | reverse complement strand
ATTCAACGACGTGGCCAGCGCTCGTGGCGATCGGCACACCTACCGGATCGAGGCCGACGCTTGGGCAGACCGGCGCCTCTCCGAGGCGCGCGCCGACTCATCCACCATCGCCAACCGGGCAGCCGCCGACTCCACCCGTCTCGCCAACGCGGCGGAGGCAGGCGCGGGGGCCTTCGAAGCGTTGCTCGTGGAGCACCGAAGATCGCCCCGGGTGCTTCGAGAGAGACTGCGGGACGAATCGGCGGAGCGGGTTCTCGCACGCATGCAGCTCATCCTCACCGACCCCGCCAAGGGCCCCACGAGGGTGGAGCGGATTGGCGGAGCGCGGTAGAGAGCGGGCCGATCTGCCGCTCACCAGTACCCCTTCTCCCGGGCCTCTTGCTCCATCGCCGGAGGCACATCGACCGTCAGGGGATCGGCCGCTCCGCTCTTCTTGCTCGCGGCAGCCCACTGCGCGAGCCGATCGGCCAGCTCCGCTAGAACCCGCGGGTGCTCATCGGCGACGTTTCGCTGCTCGTCCACATCGCTCGCAATTTCGTAGAGCTCGAAAGTCTCGGCAGCCTCGATCCTCTCCAGCCCCTTGCTGGCCGGATGAATCAGCTCGCGAATCAGCTTCCATCGCCGCGTTCGGATCGACTCGTTGAGCGTCTCCGCCCAGAAGAAAGGGTGTTGCTTCTTACGCGCGTGATTGAAACGTGCCCCAGCGAAGACGAACTCGTTCACCTCCTCGCCACTCTCCACCGCCGGCATGAGGCTGTTGCCTTGCGCCCCTACCGGTGGCGAAACCCCCATGATCTCCAGCAAGGTCGGCATCACATCGATCATCTGCGCCAGAGCATCGACTCGTTGCCCCGCAAGCCCGGGAGCCCGCAACAGGAATGGAACGTGCACCACGTCGTCGTAGAGATTCCCCCGCACAGTTCCCGCCCGACCGAAGCGGCCATGCTTGGCGAACATCTCTCCGTGCTCCGAGATGATAACGACGATCGTATTCCGCAATAGCTTCTCGTCGATCGAGCGCAGGAAGCGATCCAGCAACCAGTCTATATAGAGCACCTCTTCATCGTAGAGTGCACCGAGATACTCGATGTCATCGCGCGTGAGCTCCACTCGGCGCTCCATCGCGAAACGTTTCTTGCTCCTCTCCTCGGCGCTCTCTTTCAGGAAGGGATCTTCGTTCCAGATGTAGTGGGCGACGTAGCGGCCCTCTTCGGCCTGATACCCTCGCAATGAGTACTGTGTGGTAACAGTGATGTTCTTGCCGTCGGGATCGCTGAACACTCCCTTGAAGCGATCCGGAGGATTGAAGGGGGAGTGCGCGTCGTAGCCATGAACGAAGCAGAAAAACCTGTCGCCATCGTCACGCGCATCGATCCACTCTTGGGCCTGAGCAAAAGTCGTCTCGAAGCTGGTGAAATTGTCGTTGTTGGCGATCTCGTCGAAGCCTCGCATATGCCCGAAGATCGGCTTGTAGTCGAGCCCGCCCGTGAACGCGGCCGCCTCGTAACCGTTCCTCGAGAGCACCTCCGCCAGCGGCATCACGTCGTCGTCCAGCAGGTTTCCGTGGTAGCGATCCAGCACCCCGTGGGTGTAGGGGTAGAGCGAAGTGAAAAGCGATGTGCCGGCGGGGAGGGTCCACGAGCAGTGCGTGTAGAAGTTCTCGAAGACCACCGCCTGGCGGGCCCAGCGATCGAGATTAGGCGTAGTCGAACGCTCGTAGCCCGAGAGGCCCATATGGCCCCATGCGACGTTGTTGATCGCGATCATGAGCAGGTTCAGCTCGCTCGACGGCAGGTCGGCGCCGGCCTCCGGCGCTTCGGATTCCGATGAGCGCAGCATCACGATGCCAAGACCGATCGCGCCCAAGAGCGC
>CAZFNT010000746.1:0-1874 GCA_964520315.1 uncultured Gemmatimonadota bacterium | reverse complement strand
ACGAACCTCTCTCCTGGAACCGTCTGAGCGACGGCTCCTTGCTCCTCGCAGAGGCCGAGTGGGAGCACACTTGCCGCGTCGGCAACACGAGCAGTCCGCGATACGGGCAAGCCGACCATGGTCGATTCGGCCCACCGCCGGTTTGCGCGGCACTCTCACACATCCGCCCCGATCTTCAATTCATCGTAGCATTGGAAGGTCTCGAAGACGACCTTTCCCTTGGCTCGTCTGTACAGACGAACTGTCGCGTCCCTCCTCGAACATTTCACCAGAGGGTCCTTGCCATCCCTGTACCAGACAGCGGCATTATCGGCGCAGGCGGCTCCGATGCCGCCCTGCGTTCCGAGTACCTCGGAAAAGGGCCGGTGTCTCCGCTCGCTATCTAGATGTGGACAAAAGCCACCGGAGCAGAGTCCCAAGCCTCTCACTCTGATATAGGACCACTCCGATGCTTCCGCAAAGGACCGAGAATCTAAGTGCCCCCACTGATACCAACAGTTGGCACCCGCGCTCAACCCAGCCAAGACCGTACCTTGCCGAGCTGCCTTCTCGATGTAGCGATCGACCCCGAGTTTGCGCCAGAGCTTCATCATACGAAGCGTGTTTCCACCCCCTACATGGATGAGATCTGCTGCAAGGACTGTCCTCTCGATTTCGGACATCTGCCTGGGTCGGCTCAGTAGCAAGAGGTGGTGTGTTCGACACCCCAGTTCCTTGCCATAGATCTCATCAAAAGTGTCACAATATCCACGGTTATCACCACTGGCCGTTGGAACGAAGAGCGCCGTAGGGGATTTCTTGTTCGTCAAACCAGCAACGAGCTCATCGATTGGCAGGGTCTCTCTTTCGCGAAGCTCTCCTCCGCCAATTGCGGAGAAGCCCGAGCCGAGAGCCGCGGAGCCCTCGGTCCTCGCCCTGGGCGACCCGGTCTACGAGCAGCTCTCGCCGACGCCAAGAGGGCGATGCTGGCCGAGGCTCGGCAAGCGACCGGCTCCAACAAGCACCCCAAAGGCTCCTCCGAATCCCCTCTTCCCCCTGCTCACCCCTACTTCTGGGCGGGATTTGGGATTCACGGGATCGCGGTCTTGAAGCCGAGAGGAGGCGATCGCGGTTGCGCAGGGGATCGGACCGGGAGGGTGTAGTCGGAGTCGGGGGAAGGTCTCGTGGCGTGGCCCGGAGCCTTTCACACGGAATTCCAAACCCGGTAGGAGGCGTGACTGCTCCGGGGCGCAGTCTGCGCGCCGCGGGAGCGAGGGGCCAGGGTCGATTGCGCGCGCAGCGACCGCGCAGGCGTGGCTCTCGATCAGGGGGGGCGGATCGCAGTGCGTCCCCCAAAACTTCCTCATCTGGGGGCCGATGCTAAACTCGGACTTCTCACGAACTTCCTGCTGCGGCGCCGTATGTTCGTGAGAAGTTCGGGCTAATCGATGTGGCCCTCTTGTCCGGAAAAAGGGGACGGACATAGACTCGCCGGCGGCACCAGGAGAAACACCATCGCGATGCTTCCACTGCGGCGCAGACCGAACAGGACTCTGGGCGCGATCGCGATCGTGCTTGGGCTGGCGGGGCTTTCGGCGTCGACGCTTCCGGGTTTCGACGAGTGGAGGGGCGGGACCGACTTTCATTACAACATTCTGTTGTCGGCCGCCCGCGAGCATCATCAGTTACCGCTGTGGAATCCGTACGCGCATGGGTGGATCAGCTTCGCCGCCGATCCCGTGGCGGAGCATCTGGGGCCGACCTTTCTCTTGCATCTGGTGCTCGGGGTCTACCGGGGGGTGTTGGCGGAGTTCATTCTCTTTGCGGTGGTCGGGGGGGTGGGTCTGATCCTTCTGGCACGGGAGCTGGGGGCGGGGCGCGAGGCGTCGATTCTG
>CAZFNT010000745.1:0-1877 GCA_964520315.1 uncultured Gemmatimonadota bacterium | reverse complement strand
TGTGGCCGGGTTCTATGTGTTCGTTCCTTATCCCGGCTCGGCGCTCTACGATCTGGCGCTGGCCAACGGGTTTCGGCCGCCGGAGAGCCTGGAAGGGTGGAATCGTTTCAACCGACATAATATCTCGGCTCCTTGGATCGAAGACAAGTCGCATATGGAGTTTCTGATGGTGACCTCGAAGCTGATCGACGGCAGGCGGCTGCGGAGCGGGCTCGGGGCACCAAGGCTAGCGAACGAGTTTCTGGATCTGTTGAGCCGGAGATATCGTTCGCGCTGGGAGGCTCATGCGCTGGCGATGACCTGGGATGCGAAGCTGCTCTCTCTGTTCACGCGGCGCTTTCTGAGCGGCGAGAGCTTCCTGTCCAGCTCGAAGCCATGACTTCTTCCCGTGGGCTTCGCCTCAGCATCATCGTTCCGGTCAGCCGAGGGCCGGAGTTCGTCGAGCCTTTGATCCGGAGCCTCGAGGTGCAGGGTGTTTCGGGGCTCTGCGAGCTTATCTTGGTGGCCGATGGACCGGTTTCGTACGGGTCCGCAAAGGTCGATGTGAAAACTGTGGTCTCCGCCAGTCGACACCCGAGCTCCAAGAGGAATGTGGGGGTAGACGCGACGGCTTCTACGGAGTATCTCGCTTTCATCGACGACGACATTCGTCTCGAGTCTGACTGGGTGGAGGAAGTGCTGCGGGCGCTCGATGCCGGGGCCGATGTCGTCACGGGACCCACCGATATCCCCTACTCAGAGGAGTTCGGGCAGGTGGCCGCCAACCGGATCGTCTGCTCCCCTTTGTTTAGCCTCAAGAAGACCCTCGCCAACCCGACGCGGGAGCAGGTCCCTTTCTACGAGGTCTCGCTCTGCAACGTGGCGATGAAGCGGCATGTCTGGGAGGGCGTCGGGGGTTTCAACGAGGTGGCCTACTACTGGGTGGATGATGCGGAGTTCTTCTATGTCGCCAAGCGGATCGGCTTCGAGCTCTGGAACGATCCGGCGGTTCGAGCGGCTCACTACAAGCGGCCGCTGCTGAGACCGCTCATGCATCAGTATTTTCGCCAGAGGTGGTACGCCGGGCTCTCCACCTGGCAATTTCCGGAGCTCTATCTGCCTCAGGGCGGGGTGTTGGTGGCGGCAGGCTTGTTGGTTGTTTTCGCGGTCGTTTGTCTCTTCGGGTTGATCGCGGCCGCGGGAGTGCGTGAGGCGGCAATTGGCACGTTAGCCGGAGTGACTTTGGCGGGCTTGGTGACCCTTGTGTTGTGGGGTGGCTATTCGGTCTCGCCGTCGAAGCGGGTGGGTATGGTGTTGGTCTCAGGCGTGTGTCTTGCGCTGTGCGTGGGGGCCACGTTGCTCGGGTTTTGGGGCGGTCTGATCTGGGGGCCCGTGCGCGCTTTGGGGGAACCGACCGTGAGGGGGTACAGACGATTTCGCTATCGGGAGCGCGGAGAGGAGTTCACGGGGAAGGAGATCGTTCAGCCTCTTCGGTCCGTGTTCCGTCAGACCGTGCCGACCCGGCTATGGACGCGCCGCTTCCCGCAGTGGCTGATCTACTTCGTGACGGCTCGCTGCAATGCGCGTTGCCCGATGTGTTTCTATCTGGATGAGATTCGCGACGCCAAGCCTTCCGCCGAGCTCACGCTCGACGAGGTTCACCGTATCACCGCGGCAATCCCCCCCATCACCTATCTATCCCTCTCCGGCGGCGAACCTTTCCTGAGGGACGACCTCGGCGATCTGGTCCAGGCCTTCATCGACGGCGGGGATCCCGTGTACGTCTCTATTCCGACGAACGGCTCCTTTCCGGATCGAGTCGAGAGCGCTTTCGAAGTTCTGTCGCGACGCAATCCCTTGACCAACTTCGACCTTCATCTGTCGCTGGATGGGCCGCC
>CAZFNT010000744.1:0-1879 GCA_964520315.1 uncultured Gemmatimonadota bacterium | reverse complement strand
CAGCAGGCAACGGACATCACCGATGAGCGAGCGCAGATCGAGCACCCGCGCCGCCAGTTCCTGCTTGCGGCCGAACGCCAGCAGTTGGCGCACCAGACCGGCCGCCCGATCGGAGGCCAGGCGGATCTCGCACAAATGCTCGAGCGCTTCGGAATTCCCCTCGAGCCTGTCCTCCAACAGCTCCGTATTGCCGATGATCGCCACCAACACATTATTGAAATCGTGGGCAATACCCCCCGCGAGCTTGCCGATCGCCTCCATCTTATGGGCGTGGCGCAGCTGCGATTCGAGACGCTTACGGTCGGAGACATCGCGCCAAACCACATGCAGCACACGGCGTCCGGGCTCCCGCACCGCGGTGAGCAGCACTTCCACCGGAAACACTTCTCCGTCGGCCCGCTTGTGGTCCCACTCGAAGCGATGGCTACCGTGCTCGAAGGCGATCGCGATCATCTCGTCTGCCTTCTCGCGCGAGTCGCGCCCATCCGGCTGCTCGGATGGCGAGAGCGTCGAAGGGTGGGTGCGCAGCACCTCGGCCTTGGAACCACAACGGAGCATCCGGATCGCCGCGTCATTGCAATCGATGAAGCGATTCCCCTCGATGAAGAGAATCGCGTCGGCGGAGCGTTCGAAGAGCTCTCGATAGGGGTCGGTGTCGGAGCCGCTCGAGAGTCGGGCGATGGTCTCGTCGAGGGCGTGAGGTTTCTGCATGCGCCGAGTCCAGGGCTGAATCGCCGGCCGTCTTACGACCGACCTACCACTACTTTAGAACGTACGCGAGGCGCAGGCTACAACGCGGGGCTCGTAGGCCATGACGCTTGTGTCGAAGGGGGGGGAGGCGATATGCGTAATCTCACCTTCGACCGCGCCAACGACGCCGATCTTCACCGGCTGCGAATCGGAACCGGGCTGGGCCGCCGGTGCTTCTGAACGCGTGTGGCGGACTCGTAGGCCGCGGCCTTCGCGATCGCGGCGCTCTTCTGCGCCCATGCCCGTACGATCGGCGGTCCGGCCGACTCTTCGTTGCCAGAGCTCCCTCATTTCATGCTGTGATCCCTCCAAGAACCGTTCGCGATCCGCAGAAGTGGAGCTCGAGCCGATCGTCGATTCGGACCAGACGGAGCACTTCGAGCGGAGCACCCGTGGCCGAGGAGAGTCGCTCCTCGAACGCTTCGCCGCAGGTCCGAGTCAACGCCAGCGCGCCCTGACGACGCCGCGTCGATGGCCGCCAGCACCCGATCCGCCCGTCCAAAGAAACGATCGGCTGGCGTGAGTCCGCCGATCCCCATGTGGGCTCGAGACTCGTTGTAGTCCTCGAAGAAGGCGGCCAGGCGGCGCTCCGCCTCGGGCCGGTCAGCGAACTCCTCTACATCCCACAGCTCGCGCCGCAAGGTCCCGATCATCGATTCGACCTTGCCTCCACCTTGGGGATGGTACGCTCGGCCGATGATGTGATCGATCAGCTCGATCTCGAGGTAGCGGGCGAAGTCGGTTTCTCTGGTCTTCGCCATGAAGCCGCCGCCGCGGTCGGTGCGAACCGCTTCCGGCTTGCCATGGCGCGCGATCGCCGCCGTCAAAGTGCATCTGGCGAGCTCAGTGGTGGCGCTCTCTCCAACGCCGTGACTCACGACGTAGCGTGAGAAGTCGTCCAAAATCACCAGCAGGGCCAGACGATCGCCACCCACCCGAAGCTCGGCGTAGTCCATCTGCCACATGGCGTTCCGGCGAGGGGCCTCGGAGCGAATCGGCTCCGGACCCGACGGGCGAGAGCCTCGATGCACCAGCTCGTAGCCATGAGCTCGTAGAACCCGAGCGATCGCCTTCACCGCCACTCGCCAGCCGTGGAAACGCTTGAGCTGAGCGCGAATCTGCGCCGGTC
>CAZFNT010000743.1:0-1882 GCA_964520315.1 uncultured Gemmatimonadota bacterium | reverse complement strand
GGGGTCGCACCGACAACCCATCCCGCGGCGCTGAGCGAGGCCGTGCTCCAGGAGTACGAGGCGGCTGCTTATGCGCGGGGCGACGACGCGGAAGAGCCGATCCAGAAGGTCGACCTGGTCGAGCGGATCTACGACATGGCGACTCGGATCCGCGATTACGACATCGTCGTCACCGGCACCCAGGCCACCGATGACGTGCAACACCGTCATTTTCTGCACCGTTATCCCGAGCTCTTCGACGACGAGTACTGGGAGAAGCCGCCCGAGGATATGCGTCGCTTCGAGAACACGATCGCCGAGACCTACGACCGAGTCGATGCGCTGCTCGGCCGATTCGCCGAAGACGGCCGTGCGATAGCGATCGCGTCGGACCATGGGGCCCGACCGCGCACGCGCGCATTCGCGGTCTTCAACATGAACGCGCTCTTCGAAGACATGGGCGTCGCCCGCTGTGCTCTCAGCAAGAAAGGGGAGCGCTCCGGCGACGCCGATCTCGCCGCCTCGGTCGTCTTCGCCGCGGGCAACGACGCATGGCACAACGACCTGGCATTCTTCTCGCAACCTCCTCCGCACCCTGAGGTCCCGCCGGCCGATCTCGATGCGATCTTCGCATTGCTGCGCTCAATGAGGGTGGAAGGAAGCGACGAGCTCCTCTTCGACGAGGTGATCGATCTTCGCGTTTCCGACGGCGGCAAGCGATTCAAGCGACATAAATCGAGGGGAGCCGTCGGTGTCGCGATCATGTCGAGCGTGCTGCGTCAATCGCCGCGCGATCGCTCGGTTCGTGTCGGCGACGAAGTTCGCCCCTTGGCTTCTTATGTGCACGTCCGTCAGAACATAAACGGTAGCCATGCGCCGCGAGGCATCTTCCTCTTCTCCGGCGGCCATTTCCCCGCCAAGGGCGCGATCGACAAACTCTGTCTCGACACATCGTTCTCGGAGCTGTTGCGTTACTTGATCGGCACTTCCGGCGCCGCCGACCGCATGGTCGCCATCGCCCGCGCCATCGGGATCATGGATCCCTACTCGACGCTCGACATCACGCCGACGCTGCTCTCCTACATGGGGCTCCCTATAGCAAGCGACATGGATGGCAGAGTCATGGGGCCGATCGTGGACGGGATCGAACACGGCGCAAGCGCTCGACGGAGCTACTCCGATCTGATCCAGGGTCGCGACGGGGCCGGCGAGGGGCCCACCGACGAGGAGAACGAGAAGATGATGGAGCAGTTGAGGGCGCTCGGCTACGTCAATTAATGTAGCCGAGCGAGCGCAGATGCTCCTTGAGCGCCTCCGGCATCTCCTTCCCTCCCTCACCGCCGAAGCGCCCCCCTTCAACCTCGTAAGTGGGCACGAGCGTGATCGGATGGGAAGCGAGGAACTCCTCTGTGAAGAGCCCGGTCAGCGGCTTCCCCGGCATATCTTCAGCCAGCGAAAGCCCCGCTCCAAAGAGCATCGTCGGCGTGACATCGTAGATGCTCGAGCGTGGGATCTCGGCGCCTGTTCGAACGAGAGGACCGTGCGCGACGACGATGCCATCGAGGTTGTGAGCCCCGCTGAAGGCGCGACTCGTAAGATCGATCAAACGCGAGAGAGGGACCCCTTCGCCCTCGAAAAGGGCCTTCGACCGGGCCATCTCGCGCGCCGATAACCCTTGCGCCTTCATCCGCTCCGCGAGGCGCGCCGCATCGACTCCGATCTCGACATCGCCGCTCTCGACGACCCGCCCGAGGAAGAGAGGAAGACCGCTCTCTTCCTCGATGATCCGCGTCACTCTCTCAGCGATCGTGGCGCCGAGCTCGGCGGTCGCCGGCTTGATGTACACGCGCGGATAGATCGTGACATAGCCCTCGCTCGCATCGGGCTCTAGCCCGATCGCCGC
>CAZFNT010000742.1:0-1885 GCA_964520315.1 uncultured Gemmatimonadota bacterium | reverse complement strand
GGACCCGTGATTGCGAGAAGCCGATCCCCCGGCGCACTGGTTCGACTCGAGCGCCCACATGGCTGGGTGTAGGCCACCGGCTCCCCGCACACGCGTTCAGAAGCACCAGCGGTCAGCTCGGAGGATTGGCAGATGCCCCGATCCAGGTCGTGGCGAGTGGAGAGCGGGGCAGGATGGCGATAGAAGGTCGGCC
This sequence comes from uncultured Gemmatimonadota bacterium, assembly GCA_964520315.1. Lineage (GTDB taxonomy): Bacteria. The sequence goes on along the minus strand of CAZFNT010000742.1, from coordinate 1,692 downwards.
ATGACGAAATGGCGCAGGGCGTTGTCGAGCCCGTCATCTGTAATGGTGTTGTTACTTGGGTGCGGCGATGTCGCGTTCTCCGCGATCTCGCGCGTTCCCACCGACTACGGCGCCCGAACATCAGCTTCATCGTCGTATCGAGAAGAGAACCGAATCCGACAACGCGCAACGCCAGGAACATCGGTCGGTATTTGATTCGGTTGCGCAGCGGCTCCGCTTCCGCCGAAGTACCCATCAGCACCACACTGCGCATCAGATCCGGGCGATGGAGCGCCAATCTCATGCCGACGAAGCCCCCGGTCGAGAGTCCGACGAAGTGGCAAGGAGCGGCGCCGGTCTGCTCGATGATCGCGACCGCATCGGCGACAAGATCCTCCATGGCGTAGTCCTGCGTCGCCATGCTGCTGCGCCCGTGGTCGCGATGGTCGTACGCGATGACACGATACTCGCTTTCGAGCGCTGCGATCTGGGCTTCGAAGTGGCGGTGATCGACCAAGCAACTGCGTGAAAACACGAGCGTCTGCTCGCCGTGGCCTCGTTCGACGTAGCTCAGCTTCCCACCCTTTGCACTGATGATCGGCATAGGCTCCTTTCGATGCTTCGAAGTGTAGCGCTGGGCCTTCCGCCGGAACATCCGCCCACCAACTCGAAGGGATTGTGGGGCTCACGCCCGAGGATTCTGGTGACGGGAGTTGGGGTGACACGAGCGCTGTCCTGGCTCCAGCCCCTTTGATCTCGATCGATCTGCCGGGAGCCGATCCTTTCTCCTCTGTGGCTACCTTCTGACCGGGCAAGTTCGTTCCGGCGGCGTCCGCGCATGCGTGGCAATCACAACGCGCGAGCCGAGCTCTGTCTTCGCCTCGCGAGGGATCTTCTGCATCTGCCGAAGAGGCGGGATGAGTCCGTGATCACTCGCCCGTGGGTGGAGCAGCGCGCGCAACCGCAGCATCGAGTGTATACTCCAAAGATCCGCTTTCCTCGACAGCCGCCAGGAGAATCTCCATGCTGAAGAAGACATGCTCGATCGTGCTCACCGGAGATTGAGCCGATGGTCGCTCGGTTCTCGGCATGGCGAGAGGAAGATCGGCGGGCGAAGTTCGAGGTCGCCGTGGCTGGAGAAGGCCGAATGCGATTGCTGGCATTCGTAGGAAAAGGAATAGAAATATGATGCACGCATCCAGTTCGGCGGCGATGGCCGCGGCGGTTGCAGCGCTGTCGTTCGGTTCCGCTCGCGCCCTCGATCACGATCCCCTCTATCCGGTCAACACGCCGCTTCGAGTGTTCGATCGGAAGATCGTCGACTCGCGGGATCGCACGGTGATTCTGCGCGGCGTCAATGTCAACCAGCTCGGAGACTACTTTCAAGCCAATGACGAGATTCCGTCCACGTTGCCCTTCTCGCGGGCCGACTTCGAGCGGATCGCGGCGCTGGGCGCCAATGTCGTACGACTGATCGTACATTGGAGCCTGTTGGAGCCGTCCCCGGGAGTCCACGACGAGGCCTACCTGGATACGATTCGCGAGGCTGTCGGGTGGGCGGGGGAGCTCGGAATGTATGTGGTGCTCGACATGCATCAGGATGCCTGGGGAAAATACATCGCTACCGAGCCGGACGAGACCTGTGCGGCACCACTGATGCAACCGGCGATCGGCTGGGACGGCGCGCCGGAGTGGGCCACGATGACCAAGGGA
>CAZFNT010000741.1:0-1893 GCA_964520315.1 uncultured Gemmatimonadota bacterium | reverse complement strand
TTCCCGGCGGGGGAGGCTCGGGCAGAAAGCAGCGCAGGCAGGGTCCGCGGGGCGGCACGATCGGCAAGAGCATGCCTTCCCCCGCTACCGCTCCGACATAGATCCAGGGTACGCCCGTCTCGAAGCACCAGTCGTTGAGCAGAAAACGGGTCGAAATGTTGTCGGTTCCGTCGACCACGATCGAAGCGTCGCCGAGGAGCTTGTCCACATTGGAAGCATCGAGATGGGTGGCCTCGGCGACGAAAGCGGTCGCTCGGCTCACACGTTGAAGATGGTCCCGCGCCGCAACCGCCTTCGGGCGCCCTTCGCGGGCGTCATCTTCGTCGAAAAGCACCTGCCTGTGCAGATTGTCGAGGGCCACGATGTCGCGGTCGATCAGGATCAGTCGCCCGGCCCCGGCGCGCGTCAGGAGCTCGGCCGCCCCTCCGCCCGTCGCTCCGCAGCCGACGATCGCCACCGTGGCCGCCACGAGGGAGGCCTGGCCCTCGGGTCCGAAAGGCCCGAAAGCGACCTGGCGCCTGTGTCGATCATCCACCGCCGACAAAACGGACCACCTCCAGCTCATCACCCTCACAAAGGCGAGTCGTCTCCAGAGCCGCGGCTACCAGCACCTCTCGGTTCCGCTCCACCACGACCGTCTCGGGATCGATCTCTCGCTCTCGAAGCAGCCCGGCGACCGTGAGCTCGCCCTCTGCCTCGATCTCGCGTCCGTTCAGCACGAGCTTCATGCGCGCCCTTTCGTTGTCTCCAGGCGATCGAGAGCCGCGCGGATCGCGTCGATCGACCTCCGCGGCCCCATCGGACCGAAAACCGCCCCTTGAACCGCCACCCCCGAGAAGCCCGAATCCAGAACCTCGTCGATCCGGCCGGCGCCCACTCCACCGATCGCGATGACCGGCGTGGAGCCGGCGGCGGCGATCGCGGCGGCCACTTCGGAGCGATCTAGGGGAGGCACGCCGGAGTGCGAGGGCGTGGCGAAGATATGGCCGAGAAAGACCCAGTCGGCGCCCGCCCCGACCGCCGCCGCAACGCCCGCGGCATCGTGACGAGACGCTCCGATCTCGGCGCGAGTCGCTCCGAACGAATGTTCGAGCAAGGCCCGCGCGGCAGGCGGCGAGAACGACCGCTCAGGAAGCTGCACCGACCATATGCCGAGCGCCGCCGCCAGGTCGATACGGTCGTTCACGACGAGCTTGCACGATTCCGCTCCTGCGACCCCCACCAGCAGCTCCTCACCCAGCTCCAGCACACGAGCCACCGGCAGATCCGGTGCGCGCAGATGGATGCGATCGGCCCCGCCCAGGGCCACCTCGCGGGCAAGTCGAAGGGCGCCGCGGTCGATCCAGCTCCCGGCCGAGACGATCACATGGAGCTGCAAGCGCCCGGGTTCCCGGCTCATGCGCCCCTCCCAAACCGCTCGCCCCCAGTCAGAGGACGCCCGCGCAAATAAGCATCGGCGGCCATCGGAGGGCGCCCCGCCGGCCCCACACGCACAAGGCGCAAGGCTCCCTCGCCGCACTGCACGGCGCAGCCGCGGTCGAGCGAAAAAACGGAGCCGGGTTCCAGGTCCCTGGAAGCCACCACCGGCTCGGCCTCGAGCACCTTGAGCAGCTCGCACTCTCTGTGCGTGCGCGCACCCGGGGCGGGTGCCAGCCCGCGGACCACTCGGTCGAGAGTGACCGCGTCCAGCGCCCAATCGAGCTCCAGATCCGCACCCTCGATCCTGGGGGCATAGGTGGCCTGCTCATGATTTTGCGGCCGCGCAGCAATCTCCGGGAGTCGATCGATGGTGTCCACCAGCAGAGCCGCCGCCACCGGCGCCAGGCGATCGTGGAGGTCGCCCGCCGTATCGCGATCGCCGACAGGAACCTCGCGCGCCAGGAGCACATCGCC
>CAZFNT010000740.1:0-1897 GCA_964520315.1 uncultured Gemmatimonadota bacterium | reverse complement strand
ATCGGCCCATGCGGCTCCCGAGGCGAGAAGGAGGAGCGTGATCAGGGTCGAGCACGTGCGGCGGTGGCTGGGTTGGAATCGCATGGCGCTCACATCCATGGTCGTCCTCAGGGACACCGCAGGAATGGCTTCCCATTTGGGCCCGGAGATTGGATGGCAAAACGGGAAGTTATTCCTGCGCGGACCCTAACTACTTGCGGAAGTGTCCGTTGCGGCAACGGGAGAGTACTTCCCAATGGTACCGGCAAAGCTAACGTGGCCCTTGGGCCTTGTCAACGCTGCGTAGCCTTCGCCGGGATCGCGGTGTTATCGTGGATCCTGCGCCCTCTACCCCAGGAAGATCCGGGATGTCCGGATCGGTGGACAGGCGCGGGGCGCGGACAGTCACCATCGACCGATCGAGGGCCCGTGCAACCGGAGTAACGCGATGATGGTATCGATCTCAGTGCTTGCGGTGATCGCCTCGCTGGCCGGCAATAGCCGGCCGGGCTGGATCGACGTTCCCGCCGACTATCCGACGATTCAAGAGGCGATCGACGCCGCCGGGGATGGCGATCAGATCGTTGTCGCCCCGGGAACCTACATCGGGCGCGAGATAACCCTAAGAGGAAAGGCGATCACTGTACGTTCCAGCGATCCTCTCGACCCGGCGGTCGTCGAAGCGACTGTCGTCGACGGCGATTCGATCGCCGGGGTGTTCAGGATCCGCGAAGGCGAAGGGCCGCGAAGCTCGATCAAAGGTCTCAAGATCGTCCGCGGCTACGCCGCCAGCGGCGCCGGCATCCTCTGCGTGAACTCGTCGCCGACAATCACTTGGTGCGTCTTGGAGAGGAACCAGGCGAATTCCGAGGGCGGCGGTGGAGGCGGCATCGCCTGCCTCGACTCCCATCCTCTGATCGAGCATTGCACCCTGCGGATGAACATCGCCGATCATGGTGGAGGGATCCACTGTGAGAGCTCATCACCGCTGATCCGTAGCTGCTCGCTCAGCGAGAACGCCGGGCTGGACAACGGCGGTGGAATCAGCTGCTTTAGCGGGAGCAACGCCACAATCGTCGACTGCGAGTTTCTCGACAACGCCGCCTACGACAAAGGCGGTGGAGCGGTCTACGCATCGGCCTCTGCTCCCCATATCGTCGACTGCGTCATGGAGGACGGATGGGCCGACGACGGTGGCGGGATCTACTTCACCGACGAGGCCAATTCGCTGGTTGTTCGAACCACCATACGCGGCAACAACGTTTTCGATCGGGGCGGGGGCATCGCCGTGCGCTCGTCGTCACCGGTCCTTCTGGACTGCGATATCTTGTCGAACTGGGCCTTCGATTTCTCGGGCGGAGGACTCGACTGCGAGGACCTCTCGGAGATCAAACTCCGCGGCTGCCGAGTAGACGGCAACACCGCCTACGATCACGGTGGAGGCGGCATCTACTGTGAGAAATCGGGTGCATCCCTGGTCAACTGCTCCATTTCCGGAAACGCCGCCGGCCAATCAGGCCCCGGTGCCTTCGTCGACCGCTCCATCCTCTCGCTCACCAACTGCACACTGGTAGGGAACTCCACCTACGGCGACGAAGGAGGGATCACGACTCTCGATAGCGACGTGAGCGTCATCAACTCGATTCTCTGGGGCAACAGCCCATCCGAGATCAGCGTCAAGAGCGGAAGCTCGCCGAATATTACCTACTCCGATATAGCGGGTGGGTGGTCCGGCACGGGCAACATCGACGCGGACCCAATCTTCTCCGACGGGCTCTACCACATCACCGCCGGCTCGCCATGCCGGAATAGTGCATCGCTGAACCGCGCCCCCACGATCGATATCGACGGCCACCTGCGGCCCGAGGGTGGGCTGCCCGACATCGGTTTCGACGAATGGCGCGCCGCTCCGCCCTGC